>NZ_JASAUS010000009.1:0-139690 GCF_029953005.1 Bradyrhizobium sp. Mp27
CAGCACGCCTCAAGCACCTTGCGATCTTTCCTCGAAAGGTGGACTTCTCTTGCTTCGGGTATCATCCCGACCTTGAATCACGACTCACGTTCCAAGAAAAGTGGGTACTAGGTTGCTGGTATTCGCATCGATCAGGTAGCGCTCAATCGTCACGGTCGAGCCATCGCTGAACGGCAGGTTGTCGACCTCAAGCGAAATCCCCTCCGGCGTCTCGGTCGAAATGTTGTTGCCGAAGACACGTGCCGGATCATAGTTGTAGACCATGATGTTCGCGGTCGAGTTAGCGCCATCCCAGGTCGCGAACGCGTTGAGGTGGGAGCCCGCCCCGCCGGTGAGAGCGGCCTGCACGCGCTGGCCGGACATCTTGTTGTACATCTTGAAGAGGTTCGCGACCGGCTTCGGGTAGTAGTCGGCCGGCTTGTCGCCGTGCGGCACCTTGTGCAGCAGGCTGGCCTGGCCGAGGAAAGGTGTGATGTTCGGATCCCCCTGGCCGTCACCGATAATGAGGTAAGACCCCATCGAGATCTTCTTCTTCACCGCCTCTAGCAGGAACGCCGCGGTCCAGGCCGCCCCCTTGTGCGAATAATTGACGTCAGTCTCCTCAAAGGCCGTCGGCCCCCATTCCGACACGAACAGCTTCACGTCGGGCATGTTGGCATTGTTCATCTTCAAGGCGTCCAGCTTGGCCCTGACCTTGTCGACCAGATTATCGAAGAACGCGAACCCGCCGGTGCCGTCCGTCGAGCCGTAATAGTGGAACGAGAAGCGATCGAGCCGCGCATTGAATTTTGCAGCGTAAGTGTTTGCCAGCGGATTGAAGGTCTGGTCGAAGAAGACTTCCTCCAGCGTCGGAAGATTCTCCGCCGGATAATAGTTGAAGCTCAGTCCGACCAGGGCCGGCCCGGCCATTTCGAGCGTCTTGCCGCGATAGCTGGTGTTGCTGGCGAGTTGGGCCCTGACCGTGTCGATCGCCTGCGAGAAAATCTTCTGAACGGGCAGGAGCTGCCTGGGCAGACGGCGCGCATCGAGCCCGTAGGGGTACGACAAGGTCGGATCTTCGGCGTTGGACATCACGTGGGTCTGCAGCGGGGTCCACTGTTTGAGGACATACTTGGCCGGGTCCGTCCACCACAGCCAGCGGCCCCACGGCCCCAATGGCTTGAGTGTATAGGCGGATGGATTTGTGCTGCTCCAGTTCTCAGGGGTGGAATCGGCGATGTCGGCCTCGTTGCTGACCTCGAAGATGACGGATGAAGCGCCGCCGTTGAACGACTTCGTCGCGATATAGCGCACCAGAGCTTCGGCGTATTTCTTGTAGAGTGCCGGAGCCGGTCCGTTCTGCTTCCAACTCTCGCCGGGTCCGTATTGCACCAGGCGCGGCGGCATGAAGGCCGCGACAGCCACGTGAGGCGAGAGCCCGCGACCCAGCGCCCACTCAAGATGCCAGGCCAGAGGCTGGCAGTCGCCCGGATGGAAAACGCCGTCCTGCGTGTACCCGAACACATCGCCGGTCTGATCGACATCGCAATAGACATCGCTGAGCAGCAGGCGCGTCCGCTTCATGCCGGTATCGGTGATGATCTGGTTGAACTGGTCGAGCGCCTGTTCGGACGGGCTGTTCGCGCTCTGGTAGATCTTCTTGAGATCACCGAGATCGTCGTTGCCGCTGAGGCCGATATTGTAAGGCGTCTGGGTGCTGACCGTGATCGACGTCCCTGCACGCGACGCCGTCGCCGAAGCAAGGCCGAGCGACGCCAACGCCAGCAAGGAGACCGAGGCAAGGGAAAGGCGATGCTTGCAAACGCGCAAGCGTTGATGAAGGCACGGCATGGATTGATTTCACCCGCTGTAATTGCAGATGATGGATCTATCAGCTCAAGATGTTATCGATGTGAATGTCATGCTGATGTGAGCGTGACACGTCAGCGCGGGTCCGGCTGCCCGCCGCGAAACCCCGTCGCCAGCACATAGCGCTCCGACGAATCCTGTCGGCTCGCAGCCGGCTTCACATGCCGCACCGTCGCGAAATCGCGCTTGAGCTGGGCGAGCAGATCGGCGTCGGCGCCGCTCTGGAACGTCTTGGCCAGGAATGCCCCGCCCGGTTTCAGCACGTCGCAGGCGAACGCGGCCGCGGTCTCGATCAGGCCGACGATGCGGAGCTGGTCGGTCTTGCGGTGGCCGGTGGTGTTGGCGGCCATGTCGGACATCACGATGTCGGCGCCGCCCCCGAGCATCGCAGTGAGCTTCGCGGGTGCGCCGTTGTCCATGAAGTCGAGCTGCGCGAAGTCGACGCCGGCAATCTCGGGCATGTCCAGCAGGTCGATCGCGACGACCTTGCCCTTGCCGTCGACCGAGCCGACGCGCTTGGCGGCGATCTGACTCCAGCCGCCCGGCGCAGCGCCGAGATCGACCACGGCCATGCCGTGTTTCAGCAGGCGGTATTTGTCGTCGATCTCGAGCAGCTTGAACGCGGCTCGCGAACGATAGCCGAGCGCCTTCGCCTTGACCACATAGGGATCGTTGAGCTGCCGCTCCAGCCACAGCTTCGACGACAATTTGCGCTTGCCGCCGGTCTTGACCTGGACGTGCAAGCGGCCGGTGGTGTCCTTGGCCATCTCACCAGCTCCTGAGTGCGCCGTCCTCGCGCATCATCTCGACCAGCATGCCTTCGCGCAGGCCCCGGTCGGCGACCCGCAGGCGCGGCAGCGGAAAGGCGCGGCGGATCGCATCGAGGATGGCGCAGCCGGCCAGCACGAGATCGGCGCGCTCGACGCTGATGCAGGTGTTATTGGCGCGTTCCTCGTAGCTCATGCCGAGCAGCTTGCTGATGGTCGCGGTGATGTCGGAATCGTTCATCCAGATGCTGTCGATGCGGCGGCGGTCGTAGCGCGCGAGGTTGAGATGGATGCCGGCGAGCGTCGTTACCGTGCCTGAGGTGCCGAGCAGGTGCATGTCGGCGAGATCGCCGCCGTGCGCTTCGGCGAACGGCGCGACGTGGTTGGCGACCTCCTGCTCCATCGCGGCATAGATTTCCGGCGTGACGTCGCGGCCGCCGAACTGCTCGGCCAGCGTCACGACGCCGAGCGGGATCGACATCCAGGCTTTGATGCGGGGCTCCGGATTTTGCGGATCGCGCTCGATCCGCACCAGCTCGGTCGAGCCGCCGCCGATGTCGAACAGGATCGCGCCCCTGCCCCGGGGGTCGACCAGCGGCGCGCAGCCGAGCACGGCGAGCGAGGCCTCGGTCTCGCGGTCGATCACCTCGAGCTCGATACCGGTCTCGGCCGCGACGCGGCTGCGGAAACCTTCCGCATTCGAGGCGGCCCGGCAGGCTTCGGTCGCGATCAGCCGCAGCCGCTTGGCTTTGCGCAGATTGATCTTGTCGCGGCAGATGCTGAGCGCGGCGACGGCGCGCTCGATCGCGGCCTCGCTGATGCAGCCGGTCGCCGAGACGCCCTCGCCGAGCCGGATGATGCGCGAGAAGGAATCGACCACGCGAAAGCCGTCGCTGGTCGGACAAGCGATCAGGAGCCTGCAATTGTTGGTGCCGAGGTCCAGCGCCGCATAGACGCCGGTTCCCGGCGCTTGCGCGACGACGGCCGGTTCGGGGGCCAACGCCACCGCCGCCATCGACCCCTCCAGCCCACCGTGCGGCGCATGGCCGTCGCGGAGCCGCGTGTGGTCATTCATACAAATTGTCTTTCCGCGGCCCGATGGGGCCGATCTGGAATTGCTTTTTCGCCTGAAACATTAGCAGCGCGGCAAGCCTGCGCAACAACGCATCACATGGGACCATGCCCATTCGTGCGTTGTCGTGAACGGGACCGTGGGCTATTTTGAGGGGTCCGGTCCTCCAGGCGCCCCCCAAAACGCGCGATTGCCGGCTTTTCAGGTCAATTCCATGCAAGAACACACCAAATCGTCCACGCTCGAAAACGCTATTGCACTGCAAAAATACGGCGTCGGGCAGCCGGTCCGCCGCAAGGAAGACGATACGCTGGTGCGCGGCAAGGGCCGCTACACCGACGATTTCAACCTGCCCGGCCAGGCCCATGCCGTGGTCGTCCGCTCCACCCATGCCCATGGGCTCATCCGCGGCATCGGCACCGACGCCGCCAGGGCGATGCCCGGCGTGCTGGGGGTGTGGACCGGCCAGGACCTCGATGCCGCCGGATACGGCCCCTTCACCTGCGGCCTGCCGCTGAAGAGCCGCGACGGCTCCCCCCTGCTCCAGACCAACCGGCAGCCGCTGGCGACCGACAAGGTCCGTTTCGTCGGCGATCCCGTCGCCTTCGTGGTCGCCGACACGCTGGCGCAGGCGCGCGACGCCGCCGAAGCCGTCGAGCTCGATATCGAGCCACTGCCGGCGGTGACCGATCCCGAGGAAGCCGCCAGGCCCGGTGCGCCGCTGCTCTATGACCACATCCCGAACAATGTCGCGCTCGACTACCATTATGGCGACATGGACAAGGTGAACGCGGCCTTCGCCAGTGCCGCCCACGTCACCAAGGTCGACATCGAGAACACCCGCGTCGCCGTCGTCTCGATGGAGCCGCGCGTGGGGCTCGCCTCCTACGACAAGAAGACCGAGCGCTACACCATCCAGATGCCGACGCAGGGCGTTGCGGGCAACCGCGCCAACCTCGCCAAGAACCTGAAGGTGCCGAACGAGAAGGTGCGGGTCCTCACCGCCAATGTCGGCGGCTCCTTCGGCATGAAAAACGTCAATTACCCCGAATACATGTGCATCCTGTACGCGGCCAAGGAGCTTGGCCGCCCGGTGAAGTGGCTGGACGAGCGCTCCACCAGCTTCCTCTCCGACAGCCACGGCCGTGCGCAGAAAATCCATGCCGAGCTGGCGCTCGACGCCGAAGGGCATTTCCTCGCGGCAAAGCTTGAAGGCTACGGCAATCTCGGCGCCTACATCACCGGCGTCGCGCCGGGGCCGCTCTCGCTCAATACCGGCAAGAACTTTTCGAGCGTCTACCGCACGCCGCTGATGGCCGTCGACATCAAGACGGTGCTCACCAACACCACGCTGATGGGCGCCTATCGCGGCGCCGGCCGGCCCGAGGCGAACTACTACATGGAGCGGCTGATCGACCGCGCCGCCGACGAGATGGGCATCAACCGGCTGACCTTGCGCAAGCGCAACTTCATCAAGCCGAACCAGATGCCGTTCCCGGCCTCCTCCGGCGTCACCTATGACAGCGGCGACTTCCAGGCGGTGTTCAACAAGGCGCTCGAAATCTCCGACCATGAGAACTTCGCCAAGCGCAAGAAGGAGAGCAGGAAGTTCGGCAAGCTGCGCGGCATCGCCGTCGGCTCCTATCTCGAGGTCACCGCGCCGCCGAGCCCCGAACTCGGCAAGATCGTGTTCGATGCTGACGGCAGCGTGCAGCTGATCACCGGCACGCTGGACTACGGCCAGGGGCATGCCACACCGTTCGCGCAGGTGCTGTGCGAGCAGCTCGGCGTCCCCTTCGACAGCGTCAAGCTGGTGCAGGGCGACAGCGACATCGTCCACACCGGCAACGGCACCGGCGGTTCGCGCTCGATCACGGCGAGCGGCATGGCGATCGTGGGCGCCGCCAAGCTCGTGATCGAGAAGGGCAAGCGAGCCGCCGCGCACATGCTGGAGGCCTCCGAGGCCGACATCGAGTTCGCCGACGGCAGCTTCACCATCGCCGGCACCGACCGCAGCATCGACATCATGGAGCTCGCCAGGAAGCTGCATGACGGCAAGGTGCCGGACGGCGTGCCTGACAGCCTCGACGTCGACCATACCAGCGAGCCGGTGCCTTCAGCGTTCCCGAACGGCTGCCACGCCGCCGAGGTCGAGATCGATCCTGATACCGGCGTGGTGCAGATCGTGCGCTACAGCGCGGTCAACGATTTCGGCACGGTGATCAACCCGCTGCTGGTCGCGGGCCAGCTTCATGGCGGCGTGGTCCAGGGCATCGGCCAGGCGCTGATGGAGCATGTCCGCTACGACGAGAGCGGCCAGCCGATCACGGGCTCGCTGATGGACTACGCGCTGCCGCGCGCGGAGGACGTTCCGAACATGACGGTCGGCGATCACCCGGTGCCGGCCACGACCAATCCGCTTGGCAGCAAGGGCTGCGGCGAAGCCGGCTGCGCCGGCAGCCTGTCGACGGTGGTGAACGCGGTGCTCGACGCCCTCTCCGACTACGGCATCAAGCACATCGACATGCCGCTGACCCCGGAGCGGGTGTGGCGTGCGATCCAGGATGCGAAGGGCAAGGCGGCGTAGGGGGAGTTCCGCGATCGTGACAACGCCGGGGGTTCGACCGGCATTCCGAAAGAGATCACTTGATCGCCGTTTCGGCGGCGATCAACTCCTTTCCCTCCGTGGTCGTGATCGTTAGCCGTATCTTTTCCCCGCTACGGCCGTCGGCAATCGCTGCCGAAATGCGATTTCCGTTGTTCGGATCGGCGCTCACGACCCCGCTGAACAGAGCCGTGTCACCCTGTTTCAACGTGACAAACAACGGGATGGCCGGCTCGACGCTGAAGAACTCGAGAACGGCGCGAGACGCCTCGGCCGAGAAATTGATCAGGATTTTCTCGTTCGCATGCGTCACGTTGCTCATGCCGACGGTCGGGCTGTAGGTTTCCGGAATCGACACCTCACTGCGTGCGGGAAAGTCTGTGCTGTGGAAAAACTGGTCTGACACGCCCGCCCATAATTCGACATATGGCCGCCACTCGTTCGGATCCTTCCGGGCATCGGTTTCGCCGGTGAGCGACGGGAACCCCCACGTCCACATTTTCAAGCCCCGCGTGAGGGTATTGTCCGCAATGCGAATAATGCCTTCTGCATTGTCATGGTTGATGACGCCCCAGAAATTCCCGCCCTGCATATCTGGTGCAGCATAGGCGATGCCCATCGTTGGCCAGTTCTTGAAGTAACGCAGGTTTTCGAAGCGCCGCCTGCCCATACCCGCGCTCTCGTCGCCGTCTGCCAGATTGGCCGACCAGGCAGGCGTCGTGTAAGTTCGGATCGGCGCGATGATTTCGGCGCCGCCCGTTGCCCTCGGATTTTTCGGCTCCGATCCCGGGGCGAGCGTCGTGCACGTCCAGTACTCGTATTGGACAGCCTCGTCGTTCGGGTTCTTCAGCACCACGCGCGCATCGAGTGCGGCACGATCGGCTTTCAGCGTGACGTAGTAGTTCGCCTCGATGCCGGTCGCGCCCCTGAACTTGCTGGGCCGCGCGGAATAGTCGAAGTCATCCCGGAACGACATCACGACCGTGACCTCGTCGGCGCCCTCCTTCACCACCCGGAAAGCCCACGGCTTCAGCCACGTCTTGCCGTGCTCGGCATCCGGGAACGTGGGAAAGATTCCGCCGTACACCATCAGCCAGTCGTAGTAGAAATTTCCGGCCTTCATGCCGTAAGGCACTCCGACCTCCGTTCGATAAAGCTGCTCGTGGCCGGTCGGCTTGTAGACCATGGAAAGAATACGCCCTCCGAATTCGGGCACGAGCGTTACCTTCAGATATCGGTTCTCAAGCACGTAGGATTTGAAACTGCGTTCGACAATCATGCTCTTGTCGAGCGACCCGCTGACAAAGCCATTCTCCGCATCGACGGCGAACTTGACGGTGCTCCACGTGGTCGTCTGCTCGCTGAGCGACACACTCTCGGGCACCGGTGCGGCGGCATGCACGACGCAAGGCGCATGGAGCGACAAAAGGAGTGCTATTCCGAAACAAACGAGGGCGCGCAAGGAGACCTCAACTGGCTTTCAGGCCGCCGCCTGCTCGCGCGGCTGGTAGATCGCAGTATGCTGGCAGTGCGCCAGCGGCGTCGTGCCGTTGGCGACGATCAGCGCGTCGAGCTCGACGAAGCGGTGGCCCTTCTTCTCGTAGTTCGCGATGACTTTTGCCCGCGCGGTGATCTCGTCGCCGGCGCGCGCGGCCGACAGCAGCTGCATGCGGCTGCCGACATGGATCCACGGGCCCAGAATGGTGTTGTCGACCAGCACGCGGTTCATGACACGCTGGATCAGGCCGGGATGGCCGAGACCCTCGCGCGCGAAGATCGGATCGGCCTCCCTGATGTCGGCAAGATAGTCGGTCGCGTCCTGCCCGGCCCAGCGGCGCGGCGTCGTGCCCAGCCATTTGCCCACCTCGAACGCTGCCGGGCTCACAGGCTTGCGCTCGGCAATGGCCGCGACCTCGACAAAGTCGTTCAATGACACCACGGGCGCGGCCGCCGGGAGCGACGCTGTCCCCGTGGCACAGAGCTCGGTGCGGCTGAACACCTCGATCGTGAGCAGGCTGTTGTGCTCGGTCGCATCGACATCGGCCGTCTCGCCGTCATAGACCGGCTTGATGAAGCGGGTCTCGACCAGCCCGCGCGACAGGAAATCGCGGGCCCAGCGCGCCACCGGCACGTGCATCATGTAGGCGAAGACATCGACGCCGGGGACCAGCCCGCCGGAAAAGCCGAAGCGGCGCGCCACCGTGTCGTCATGCATCTTGTTTTCGGACTGTTTGGCGGTGTTGTAGGCCTCGACGCGGTAGGTTTCGAGCCGGTTCGGCATGGCGGGCCTTTCCCTGAATTCTTGTTGTTTCAGGGTTGATCGTAGGCCCCCGGGAACACCGGTCAATCCCCTCGCCTTTGCGGCCCGAATGGGGTACCACGCGGCGAATGACTGACACCCCCACCCGCATCTATGTCGACGCCGACGCCTGCCCGGTGAAGGACGAGATCTACCGCGTCGCGCTCCGCCACGGCGTGCCCGTGAGCGTGGTTGCCGGCAATTTTATTCGCGTGCCCCAGGATCCGCTCATTGAACGGATTGCAGCGGGCGCCGGCATGGACGCCGCCGACGACTGGATCGCGGAGCGGGCCAAGCCGGGCGACGTCGTCGTGACATCGGACATTCCGCTGGCGAGCCGTTGCGTGAAAGCGGGCGCCGACGTGATCGCACCGAATGGCAAGCCGTTCACGGAAGAGTCGATCGGGATGACGCTGGCGGTGCGCAACCTGATGACGGATCTGCGCTCGGCCGGCGAGGTCACCGGCGGGCCGCGCTCGTTCGCGCCGCGCGACCGCTCCGCGTTCCTCTCCGCGCTCGACCAGACGCTGCGCCGGATCCAGCGCCGCCGCGCCGACCAGGCCGCGACGAGCCAGAATTTGAATCAAGGCTAGTCATGGCGCCGCCCCTGATCCAACTCAAAGACATCAAGCTCACCTTTGGCGGTACGCCGCTGCTGAGCGGCGTCGAGCTCAACGTCGCGCCGAGCGAGCGCGTCTGCCTGATCGGCCGCAACGGCTCAGGCAAGTCGACGCTGCTGAAGATCGCAGCCGGACTCGTCGAGCCCGACGGCGGCACGCGCTTCGTGCAGCCGGGCGCGACCGTTCGCTATCTGCCGCAGGAGCCGGATTTCGGCGACCACAAGACCACGCTCGCCTATGTCGAGGCGGGCCTGGCGCCCGGCGACGATCCGTACCAGGCGCGCTACCTCGTGGAGCAACTCGGGCTTACCGGCAACGAGAACCCGGCCAACGTCTCCGGCGGCGAGGCCCGCCGTGCCGCGCTGGCTCGCGTGCTGGCGCCCTCGCCCGACATATTGCTGCTGGACGAGCCAACCAACCATCTGGATCTCTCCACCATCGAATGGCTGGAAAAGGAGCTCGACAGCCGCCGCAGCGCGCTGGTGCTGATCAGCCATGACCGCCGCTTCCTCACCAACCTCTCGCGCTCCACGGCGTGGCTCGACCGCGGCAAGATCAAGCAGATCGACCGCGGTTTTGCCTCGTTCGAGAGCTGGCGCGACGAGGTGCTCGCCGAGGAAGAGCGCGACCAGCACAAGCTCGACCGCAAGATCGTCGACGAGGAGCACTGGCTGCGCCACGGCGTCTCCGGCCGCCGCAAGCGCAACGTCAAGCGGCTCGGCAATCTGCATGCGCTGCGCGACCAGCGGCGCAATTATCGCGGTACGGCGGGCACCGCCAGTCTGGCCGCGGCGGAAGCCGAGCAATCCGGCAAGCTGGTGATCGAGGCCAAGGGCGTCACCAAGGCGTTCGGCGACCGCGTGATCGTCGACAATTTCTCCACCCGCATCCAGCGCGGCGACCGGCTCGGCATCGTCGGGCCGAACGGCGCCGGCAAGACCACGCTGGTCAACCTGCTGACCGGCGGCGCGGAGCCTGATTCCGGCATCGTGCGGCTCGGCGCCAATCTTGAGACGGCCACGCTCGATCAGCACCGCGAAAGCCTCGATCCCAAGTCGACGCTGGCCGAGGCGCTAACCGGCGGCCGTGGCGACCAGATCATGGTCGGCGGCAAACCGAAGCATGTGGTCGGCTACATGAAGGACTTCCTGTTCGCCCAGGAGCAGCGCGGCACGCCTGTCGAGGTGCTCTCGGGCGGTGAGCGCGGCCGGCTGATGCTGGCCCGCGCGCTGGCAAAACCCTCGAACCTGCTGGTGCTGGACGAGCCGACCAACGATCTCGACCTCGAGACGCTCGACGTGCTCGAGGACATGCTCGGCGACTACGAGGGCACTGTGATCCTGATCAGCCACGACCGCGACTTCCTCGACCGCGTCGTCACGTCCGTGATCGCCCCCGAAGGCAACGGCAAGTGGACCGAATATGCCGGCGGCTACAGCGACATGCTGGCGCAGCGCGGTGCCGATCTCAAGCGCGAGACGACGAAGGCGCAAGCCCCCGCGGAGAAGAAAGAGGAGCGGCTGGCTGCTCCGCTTGCCACGGCAAAGCGGCGGCTGAGCTTCAACGAGAAGCACGCGCTGGAAACGCTGCCGAAGAAGATCGAGACCCTGCACGCCGACATTGCCAGGCTGCAGCGCTTCCTCGATGATCCCAATCTCTACACCAAAGACCGCAAGAAATTCGACGACACCTCCGCCGCCATCGCCAAGGCGCACGACGAATTGTCCGCCGCCGAAGAGCGCTGGCTCGAACTGGAAATGCTCCGCGAAGAGATTGAACAGGCTTAACTCATGACCACTCCCCTCGCCGCCAAGATCGCCCGTGAATATGGCACTCCCTGCGCCGTCATCGACATGGACCGGGTCGAGCGCAACATCGCGCGGATCCAGAAGGCCTGCGACGATGCGGGTGTCGCCAACCGGCCGCACATCAAGACGCACAAGAACCCGACGATCGCCAAGCTGCAGGTCGCAGCGGGCGCCAAGGGCATCACCTGCCAGAAGCTCGGCGAGGCCGAGATCATGGCCAATGCGGGCATCGACGACATCCTGATCAGCTACAATCTGCTCGGCGAAGAGAAGATGGCACGCCTGGGCGCACTGCAGGCGAAGGCGAACATGACGGTCGCCGCCGACAATTCGACGGTCGTCGCCGGCCTGCCCAAGGCGGCCGCGGCCTCGGGTCGTTCGCTCTCGGTCGTGGTCGAATGCGACACGGGGCGCAAGCGCGCGGGCGTCGAGACCCCGGCTGAGGCAATTGCGCTGGCCCGCGAGATCGCCGGCTCCAAGGGGCTCGAATTCGCCGGCTTCATGCTCTACCCGACCGAGACCGGTTGGGCCGACGCGCAGAAATTCTACGACGAGGCGCTGGCCGGCGTGCGCGCGCACGGACTGGACGCCAAGATCGTCTCGACCGGCGGCACGCCGAACCTGAAGAACCTCGGCAAGCTCAAGGGCGGCACCGAGCATCGCTTCGGCACCTACATCTACAATGACCGCATGCAGGTCGCCGCCGGCTCTGCCACCTGGGACGACTGCGCGCTGCACATCTATTCGACGGTCGTCAGCCGCGCCGCGCCCGAGCGCGGCATTCTGGACGCCGGCTCGAAGACGCTGACGACGGACACCGGCGGGCTCGACGGCCACGGCCTGATCCTGGAGCACCCCGAAGCCAAGATCGCGCGCTTCGCCGAGGAGCACGGCTTCCTCGACCTCTCACGCAGCAACACAAGGCCGAACGTCGGCGACGTCGTGCGGATCGTGCCGAACCACGTCTGCGTCGTCGTCAACATGATGGACGAGGTCGTGATGGTCCGCGGCGAGGAGATCATCGGTACGCTGCCGGTGGCGGCGCGCGGGAAGCTGCGCTAGGCGCAAGGCCGTAGGGT
This sequence comes from Bradyrhizobium sp. Mp27, assembly GCF_029953005.1. Classification (NCBI taxonomy): domain Bacteria; kingdom Pseudomonadati; phylum Pseudomonadota; class Alphaproteobacteria; order Hyphomicrobiales; family Nitrobacteraceae; genus Bradyrhizobium; species Bradyrhizobium sp. Mp27. The sequence continues at coordinate 12,099 of NZ_JASAUS010000009.1, forward strand.
GGGCAAAGCGACTTGTCCGCCGAAGCTCGAAGAGCGAAGGCGGAAGCGTGCCCACCATCAGTGCGGCACGCGCGGAAAGATGGTGGGCACGGCGCTTCGCGCCTTTGCCCACCCTACGATTTCTTGAGCCACTCCAACACACCCCTGCCCGCGGCAGCGCCCGTCGCAAACGACGCCTGCAACAGATAGCCGCCGGTCGGCGCCTCCCAGTCCAGCATCTCGCCGGCGGCGAACACGCCGGGCAGCTTGCGCAGCATCAGGCGTTCGTCGAGCTCGTCGAAGGTCACCCCGCCCGCCGTCGAGATGGCGCGCTCGATCGGGGCAACGCCGGTGAGATGAACCGGAATGGCGTTGATCAGCTTGGCAAGCTCCGCCGGCGAGAACGACGCCAGCGGCCGGCCGGATGCGATGGCGGCCTCCTGCATCAGGCCGATGCCGACCGGCGACAGCTGCGCCGCCTTGCGTAGGAAGTTCGCGAGCGATTGCTTGCCGCGCGTGCCCGACAGGCGCGTGGTCAGCGAAGCCAAGTCGAGCTCGGGCCGCAATGCGATCGTCAACGTCGCCTGCCCGAGACCCAGCACCGCCTCGCGCAGCTCGGCCGACAACGCGTAGATGGCGCCACCTTCGATGCCGCTGCGCGTGATCATGGCTTCGCCGCGGACCGTGTGCGCCCCGATCGTCAGCGCCACGCCCTTGAGCGGCTGGCCCTCGAAACGGTCACGGAACACGTCGGACCATGCGACGGTGAAGCCGGAATTGGCCGGCCGCAGCTTTGAGACCGCAACGCCCTTGGACGCAAGGATATCGGCCCAGCCGCCGTCGGAGCCCAGCCGCGGCCAGCTTGCGCCGCCGAGCGCCAGCACAGTGGCCTTGGTTTCGATGGCCTGCACGCCGTCGGCTGTTTGAAACCGAAGCCGTCCTTGGTCGTCCCAGCCGGTCCAGCGATGACGAAACGCGAAACGTACGCCCGCGGCATCGAGGCGCCGCAGCCAGGCGCGCAGCAAGGGCGAGGCCTTGAACGCCTTTGGGAACACGCGCCCGCTGCTGCCGACGAAAGTCGGCTCGCCCAGCGCCGCGCTCCAGGCGCGGAGCCCGTCGGGCGAAAACGCCGCAATCGCCGCTTGCAGCTTGGGTGCCGCCTCGCGGTAGCGCGCCGTGAACTCCGGCTGCGGCTCGCTGTGGGTGAGATTGAGCCCGCCCCGACCGGCCATCAGGAATTTGCGGCCCGCGGACGGCATGGCGTCGTAGACACTGACGCGGGCGCCGCCCTGCGCCAGCACCTCCGCCGCCATCAGCCCGGCGGGACCGGCACCGATGACGGCGACGTCGGTCAGAGCTTGATCCCCGCCCGTGCCGCGGCCTGCGCCACGTATTTCTGCGTCTGCTCGAACGCGCCTTGCAGCGCCTTCGCCTTCGACATGTCGCTGATCTCGGCGAAATGCGCGGCGACCGCATCCGGCGTCCATTCGGATTCCGGCAGGTTGATGCCTTCGCTCTCCAGGATCTTGATCACGGCGAAGGAGCCGGCACCAGCGCCCATGATGGTACGGGTCGGTGCATCCTCGCTCAGCATGTACTCGACAGCGGGCGTGATCGCGTTCGGCTTCATCAGTTGCAGCGCCTGCGGCGGCAGCAGCTCTTCCGTCATGCGGGTCGCCGCGGTCGGCGAGATGATGTTGACGCGGATGTTGTTCTTGCGGCCTTCCTCGGCCAGCACGTTCATCAGGCCGACCATGCCGGACTTGGCCGCGCCGTAATTGGCTTGGCCGAAATTGCCGTAGAGGCCGGAGGACGACGTCGTCAGCACGATGCGCCCGTAATTGCGGTCGCGCATGCCGGCCCAGGCCGCCTTGCAGCAATAGAAGGTGCCGACGAGATGCACGTCGAGCACCTTCTGGAAATCGGCCGCTTCCATCTTGCCGAAAGACTTGTCGCGCAAGATGCCGGCATTGGCGCACATCAGGTCGACGCTGCCCCACTCCTTGGTGGCGCGCTCCACCATGGCGGTGACCTGCTCGAAATTGGAGACGTCGGCGCCGTCGGCCATCGCAGTGCCGCCGGCTTTACGGATCTCCTCGACGACGGCTTCGGCCGGCGACAGCGAGCCGCCGCTGCCGTCACGCGCGCCGCCGAAATCGTTGACGACGACTTTTGCGCCGCGGCTGGCCAGCCCCAGCGCATGCGCGCGTCCGAGGCCATTACCCGCGCCGGTGACGATGGCGACACGCCCGTCGAACCTGATTGCCATGAGTGTGCTTCCTTTCTTCCTTCCCCCCTTGTGGGAGAAGGTGGCATAGGCGGCCTACGGCCGCCGTCCTAAAAAGACGCCGACGCGTAGCGTCGGCTACGGCGCCGGATGAGGGGTCTCTCGCGACGGATGCGCTCGTGGAGAGATACCCCTCACCCGGCTTCGCGTTCCGCGAAGCCACCCTCTCCCACAGGGGGAGAGGGTAAGAGCGCTCCGCACGAGATTTGGACAGCTTTTGAGCAGCGATGGGTTGCCGGGTCAAGCCCGGCCATGGCGGCTTGGGCCTAAGCGAAATAGACCAAGCCCAGCCAGTCGGCGACCAGTGCCGGCTTGTCCTCGCCCTCGATCTCCACCGTGACATTGGTGCGGGACTGCAACTCGTTGGGCTTGCGCAGCTTGGCTTCCGCCAGCACGAAGCGGCCGCGGACGCGCTTGCCCGAGCGCACCGGCGAGATGAAGCGCAGCTTGTCGAAGCCGTAATTGATGCCCATCGTGGTGCCGGCGATGACCGGCATCACCTCGTAGGACATGATCGACAGCAGCGACATCGTCAGGAAGCCGTGGGCGATGGTGGTGCCGAAGGCGGTCTCTTTCTTCGCGCGCTCCGGATCGACATGGATGAACTGGTGATCCTCGATCACGTCGGCATAGGTGTCGATGCGGGGCTGATCGACCAGGTGCCACGACGACACGCCGATCTCCTTGCCGACCAAGGCTTGATAGGCTTCGAGGGAAATCGGCGGCTTCTTCCAGACTTCGTTCACTTAGGTCTCACTCCGTGTTTTCGGCAGCTCCGGAAAATCCTCCTCGCGGAATTCCTGGCCGCGCAGCGGATCATTGCGGTCGTCATCGCGCTCCAGCCGTCGTAACTGCACGCGGCGGATCTTGCCCGAGATCGTCTTCGGCAGCTCGGTGACGATTTCAAGGCGGCGGATGCGCTTGAACGGTGCAAGGCGCGTGTGCAGATGCCTGAAGATCGAGAGCGCCGTCTCCGGTGAGCGCTCCGCACCTGATGTCAGCAGCACAAAGGCCTTGGGGATCGCAAGCCGGATCGGGTCCGGGCTCGGCACCACCGCGGCTTCTGCGACGAGCTCATGCTCGAGCAACACGCTCTCCAGCTCGAACGGGCTGATGCGATAGTCGGAGGATTTGAACACGTCGTCGGAACGGCCGACGAAGGTGAGATAGCCATCCTCGTCCGCGAACACGACGTCACCGCTGCGGTAGAGCTCGCCTTCCACACCCGACAGTTTGCCGTCGTCGCCCTGATAGCCCTGCATCAGGCCGGCCGGACGGTCAGCACCCAGCACCAGAGCCACCTCGCCCTCCTTCGCCGGATGGCCGTCGGTGTCGCTGACCTGCACGCGATAGCCCGGCAGCGGCCGGCCCATCGAGCCGACCTTGATCTTTTGCCCCGGCGAGTTGCCGGCCAGCGCGGTGGTCTCGGTCTGGCCGTAGCCGTCGCGGATCGTGAGGCCCCAGGCGGCCTGCACCTGGTCGATCACTTCCGGATTGAGCGGCTCGCCAGCGCCGCAGACCTCGCGCAAGCTCACCTTGAACGACGCAAGGTTTTCCTGGATGAACAGCCGCCACACCGTCGGCGGCGCGCACAGCGTGGTGACGCCGCAGCGGCCGATGGTGGCGAGCAGACCCTTGGCATCGAAGCGCGGCTGGTTGACGACGAACACGGTCGCACCGGCATTCCACGGCGCGAAAAAACAGCTCCAGGCATGCTTGGCCCAGCCGGGCGATGAGATGTTGAGATGGACGTCGCCCGGCTTCAGCCCGATCCAATACATGGTCGAGAGATGGCCGACGGGATAGCTGCGCTGACTGTGCAGCACGAGCTTTGGTTTTGCCGTGGTGCCCGAAGTGAAATAGAGCAGCATCGGGTCGTCGGCGTTGGTCGGACCGTCAGCCGCAAAGCTCTCGGAAGCCTCCGCTGCCTCGTCATAGGCAAGCCAGCCATCGGAGGCTGCGCCGACGACGATGCGGACGATATTCTCAGCGCCGAGGCTGGCGAATTTCGCGACCTGGTCTTGCGCCGCGACCACCGCCTTCGCCTTGCCGCGATCGAGCCGGTCGCGCAGCTCGTCCGCGGTGAGCAGCGTGGTCGCGGGAATCACGACGACGCCGAGCTTCATCGCCGCCAGCATCGTCTCCCACAACGGCACCACATTGCCGAGCAGCAGCAGCAGGTGGTCGCCGCGCTTCAGACCCTGCGCACGCAGGAAGTTGGCGACCTGGTTGGAGCGCTGCGAGAGCGCCGCGAAAGACAGCTTGGTTTGCTTGTCCTGTGCGGCATCGACGATCCAGAGCGCGGGCCGTTCCTTGGCGTCCGCATCCTTCGCGAGCTCGTCGAACCAGTCGAGCGCCCAGTTGAAGGGAACCGGATCGGGCCAGCGGAAGTCTTTGACCGCTGTCTCGTAATCCGTGCGGTGCTTTAGCAGAAACGCGCGCGCGTCCTGAAATGTCGTCATTAGGCTTTCCCGGCTAGCCCCCTAACGTGCTTGATAATTCCGGAAAAATCCACCCCGCCCTGCCCGGCGGCATCGAAGGACTGATAGATCTCCTGCGCATGCTTGCCGAGCGGCGTGGCCGCGCCGGCGGCCTTGGCGGCGTCCTGCGCCAGCGTCAGATCCTTCACCATCAGCGCCGAGGCAAAGCCTGGCTTGTAATCGTTGTTGGCGGGCGAGGTCGGCACCGGGCCCGGCACCGGGCAATAGGTCGTCAGCGACCAGCATTGGCCCGACGAGGTCGAGGCGACGTCGAACAGCGCCTGATGCGAGAGCCCGAGCTTCTCGCCCAGCGCAAAGGCCTCGCTGACCGCGATCATGGAAATGCCGAGGATCATGTTGTTGCAGATCTTGGCCGCCTGCCCGGCGCCGGTGCCGCCGCAATGCACGATCTTCTTGCCCATCTTCTCCAGCACGGGCTTTGCCGCAGCAAACGCGCTCTCCTCACCGCCGCACATGAAGGTGAGGGTCGCACCCTTGGCACCACCCGTGCCGCCGGACACCGGCGCGTCGACCGAGAGCACGCCGTGCTTGGCGGCCAGCGCATGCGCCTGACGCGCGCTCTCGACGTCGATGGTGGAGCTGTCGATGATCAGCGCGCCCTTGGCCATGGCGGGAACGACCTCGCCCCAGACGCCGAGCACGTGCTTGCCGGCCGGCAGCATGGTGACGACGACATCGGCGCCCTTCACCGCACCCGACGCACTTTCGGCGATGGCGGCGCCATCAGCCTTGGCCTGGTTGCGGGAGGCCTCGACGAGATCGAACGCCACCACCTTGTGGCCGCCCTTGACCAGATTGGCCGCCATCGGGCCGCCCATGTTGCCGAGACCGATGAATGCGATCGTGGCCATATCGATATCCTCCGCTAGACGTTTCGTTGATTAGTTGAACTTCAGTTCGTCGGCGCCGATCTCGGCGAAATACGGCGCAATCATCGCCGGCGTCACGTCCTCGATGCGCGGCGGCGACCAGGTCGGATTGCGGTCCTTGTTGATCACGGCCGCGCGCACGCCTTCGCGGAAATCGTCGCTGCGAAAGACCTCCAGCGCAGCGCGATATTCGCGCACCAGGCACTCTTCCAGGCTCGATGCAGTGCGCGCGAGCCGCAGCAGCTTCAACGTCACCACCATGCCGCGCGGCGATTTCTCGTTGAGCGTCTTCAGCGTCGCCTGCGCGAACTCGGAGCCGTCGCGCTTGAGCGCAGCGACGATGTCCTCCATGCGGTCGAAACCGAACAGCGCGTCGATAACAGGCTCTTTCGCGGCGACCGGTCCCGCAGTCTCACCGGTCGCAAAACCGTTGATGAGCTTGCTGACATCGGCCGCGGTCGCGCCGGAACAAGCCACTGTCAGAGCCTCGCGCAGTTCCGGCAATTTCACTGCCGGCACGACAGCATCGGCGAACTTCGCGTGGATCGCATCGGGCCCGTTCATGGTCTGGCCGGTCAGGCCGAAATACGTGCCGATCTCCCCCGGCGAGCGCGACAACAGAAAGGTGCCGCCGACATCCGGGAAGAAGCCGAGCCCGACCTCGGGCATCGCAAGCCTGGTACGGTCGGTGACGACGCGGTGGCTGGCATGGGCGGAGAGCCCGACGCCACCGCCCATCACAATGCCGTCCATGAACGCGACATAGGGTTTCGGAAACCTCTTGATCCGGGCGTTGAGGATGTATTCCTCGCGCCACAGGACCTTGCCGAGGTCACCATTGACCTTCGAGCTTTCCCAGAGCGTGCGGATATCGCCGCCGGCACACAGGCCGCGCTCGCCGGCACCCTCGAGCAGGATCACGGCGACGGCCGGATCGGCCTCGAAGCGGTCGAGCGCCTTTTCGATGTCGCGAAACATCTCCAGCGTCACGGCATTGATCGCCTTCGGACGGTTGAGCCGGATCACCCCGGCTGCGCCCTCGACGCGGGCGACCAGATCGCCCTCCTCCACTGAACTCATCGCGCGCCCTCGATCAATTTGCGCGCCACGATGAGCCGCATGATTTCATTGGTGCCTTCGAGGATCTGGTGCACGCGCAGATCGCGCACGATCTTCTCGATGCCGTATTCGCTGAGATAGCCATAGCCGCCGTGAAGCTGGAGCGCCTGGTTGGCGACCTCGAAGCCGACATCGGTGCCGAAGCGCTTTGCCATGGCGCAGAGCATGGTGGCATCGGGGTCCTTGCGGTCGAGCGCGGCCGCTGCGCGCCACAGGAAGGTGCGCGCGGCCTCGAGCTCGATCGCCATGTCGGCGAGCCGGAATTGCAATGCCTGGAATTCGTCGAGACGTTTTCCGAAAGCCTTGCGCTCCTTCATGTAGGTGCGCGCCTTGTCGAGCGCGGTCTGCGCGCCGCCGAGCGAGCATGCGGTGATGTTGAGGCGGCCACCGTCAAGGCCGGCCATCGCGATCTTGAAGCCGATGCCCTCCTCGCCCAGCCGGTTCGCGACCGGCACGCGCGCGTTCTCGAACATCACGGCGCGGGTTGGCTGCGCATTCCAGCCCATCTTGCGCTCATTGGCGCCGTAGGAGACGCCCGGCGTCTTGCCGTCGATCACGAGCGTCGAGATGCCGCCGGGGCCATCGCCGCCGGTGCGCACCATCGCGACCAAAAGGTCAGTGCCGCCGGCACCTGAGATGAACTGCTTCTGGCCGTTGAGGACATAATGGTCGTCCTCGCGCACGGCGCGGGTGCGGAGCGCTGCCGCATCGGAGCCGGCGCCCGGCTCGGTCAGGCAGTAGCTCGCGATCAGCTCCATCGAGCAGAGTTTCGGCAGCCATTTGTGGCGCTGGGTGTCGCTGCCGAAGGCATCGATCATCCAGGACGCCATGTTGTGGATGGAGATGAAGGCCGAGGTGGTCGCACAGCCCGTCGCCAGCGCCTCGAAGATCAGCGCCGCGTCGAACCGCGTCATGGCGGAACCACCAACATCTTCGCGGATGTAGATGCCGCCCATGCCGAGGGTCGCCGCCTCGCGCATCACGTCGACGGGGAAATGCTTCTCCTCGTCCCAACGCAACGCGTGCGGCGCGATCTTCTCGGCCGCAAACGCCAACGCCATGTCGCGAACCGCGACCTGATCCTCGTTCAGAGCGAACTGCATCCCGGCCTCGCTCTTGAGAGGGTTACTTCATCAGCGGGATCGAGAACTCCGCACCTTCCTTGACGCCGGACGGCCAGCGCGAGGTCACCGTCTTGGTCTTGGTGTAGAAGCGCACCGAGTCCGGGCCGTGCTGGTTGAGATCGCCGAAGCCCGATTTCTTCCAGCCGCCGAAGGTGTAATAGGCGATCGGCACCGGGATCGGCACGTTGACGCCGACCATGCCGACATTGACCTTGGCCGCGAAGTCGCGCGCGGCATCGCCGTCGCGGGTGAAGATGGCGACGCCGTTGCCGTAGTCATGGTCCGACGGCAGCGCCAGCGCTTCCTTGTAGTCGTGCGCGCGCACGACCGAGAGCACGGGACCAAAGATCTCTTCCTTGTAGATCCGCATGTCCTTGGTGACGTTGTCGAACAGCGAACCGCCGAGATAAAAGCCCTTCTCGTAGCCCTGCATCTTGAAGCCGCGGCCGTCGACGGCGAGCGTCGCGCCTTCCTTGATGCCGATGTCGATGTAGCTCTTGACCTTCTCGACCGCCTCGCGCGTGACCAGCGGACCGTAGTCGGCGGACGGATCGATCGAGGTGCCGATCTTGAGCGACTCGACGCGCGGGATCAGCTTTTCCATCAGCCGGTCGGCGGTGGACTTGCCGACGGGAACGGCGACGGAGACGGCCATGCAGCGCTCGCCGGCCGAGCCGTAGCCCGCACCAATCAGCGCGTCGACCGCTTGGTCCATGTCCGCGTCGGGCATGATGATGGCGTGGTTCTTGGCGCCGCCAAAGCACTGGCAGCGCTTGCCGGTCTGGGCGGCGCGCTCGTAGATGTATTGCGCGATCGGCGTGGAGCCGACGAAGCCGATGGCCTTGATGTCGGGATCGTCCAGGATGGCGTCGACCGCTTCCTTGTCGCCGTTGACGACGTTGAGGATGCCGGCCGGCAGGCCCGCCTCGATCATCAGCTCGGCGAGCAGCATCGGCACGCCGGGGTCGCGCTCGGACGGCTTCAGGATGAAGGCGTTGCCGCAGGCGATGGCTGGGGCGAACTTCCACATCGGGATCATCGCCGGGAAATTGAACGGCGTGATGCCGGCGACGACGCCGAGCGGCTGGCGCATGGAATAGATGTCGATGCCGGGGCCGGCGCCTTCGGTGTATTCGCCCTTCATCAGATGCGGGATGCCGCAGGCGAACTCCGCGACTTCGAGGCCGCGCTGAATGTCGCCCTTGGCGTCCGGCACGGTCTTGCCATGCTCACGCGCGAGCAGCTCGGCGAGCTTGTCGTAGTCGCGCTGCACCAGCTCCACGAACTTCATCATGACGCGGGCGCGGCGCTGCGGGTTGGTCGCGGCCCATTCCGGCTGGGCGGCACGGGCGTTCTCCACGGCGGCGCGGACCTCGGCCTTGGACGCCAGCGCCACCTTGGCCTGGACGTCACCGGTCATCGGCTCGAAAACGTCCGCCGTCCGGCCTGAGGTGCCCTTGACCTCCTTGCCACCGATGAAATGTCCGATTGAACGCATGGAATGATCTCCTGAGGTCGAGCGTGAACGCTTTGACAAATCCTATCGACCTGCATTTTATAGGATTCAAGTCTGAGATAATGCACCATAGATGTGCGAAAATGCTGGATCAAGGTAGCATCGACTGGGACGACTTCCGCTTCGTGCTGGCCATCGTGCGGGGCGGCTCGGTTTCGGCTGCGGCTAAACAGCTCGGAGTGGACCACGCCACCGTGATCCGCCGTGTCGACCGGCTGGAGAGACACCTCTCGGCGAAGCTGTTTGACCGGCGCAAGACCGGCTATCTCCTCACCGAGGCCGGCCAGCGCGTCGCCGACAGCGCGGAAGCCATGGAATCGACCATTGTCGCCAACCAGGAGCAGGTCGGCGGCTCGGTGGCACGGCTGACCGGAACGGTGCGGATCGGCGCGCCCGACGGGTTCGGCACCGCCTTCCTGGCGCCGCGGCTGGCGCCGTTCGCCGACCGCTACCCCGACCTCGATCTGCAACTTGTGGCCACCGCGCGGCTGTTCAGTCTCTCCAAGCGCGAGGCGGATATCGCGATCAGCCTGACCATGCCGAAGGAAGGCCGCATCGTCGGCCGCAAGCTCCTGGACTACCGCCTCGGGCTTTATGCGGCGCCGGCCTATCTCGACCGCTTCCCGAAGATCAGCTCGCGGCAGGACCTGCCGCAGCATCGCTTCGTCGGCTATATCGAGGAGCTCCTGTTCACGCCCGAGCTCGATTACCTCCCGCAAGTATCGCCGCGGATTTCGGCGCGCTTCCGCAGCGCCAATCTGATCGCGCAGCTCAATTCCACGCTCGCAGGCTTCGGCATCGCCGTGCTCCCGCATTTCATGGCGAGCGACTACCCGCAGCTGGTGGCGGTGCTGCCGGAGGAGATATCAATCACGCGGACGTTCTGGATGCTGATGCACGCGGACAGCAAGGATCTCGCGCGGATCCGCGCGGTGGCCGATTACATCGGCGAGATCGTGGAGCGCGAGCGGGCGTTGTTTGCGGGGCGGTAACGACGGTCTCGTAGGGTGGGCAAAGCGAAAGCGTGCCCACCATGTCTCTTGCAGAGCGTGGAGAGATGGTGGGCACGGCGCTGGAGCGCCTTTGCCCACCCTACCGCATCTCAGTTCTGCTTCGCCTTCTTCGCCGCCGTCACCTTCGGCTCGCGTTTCGCGCCATCGAGCGCGCTGTCCTTGCCGGCCTTGAGCACCTCGTCCGACAGTTCGCTCGATCCTGCGATGCGCGCCAGCAGCATGGTGCCGGCCATCGTGGCCAGCGTCGCGATCGCCTGCTTGCGCGCGGCCTTGCGCGGCAGGTTGGGGATGAAATCGGTCATCATCTCGACCATCTCGTCGAGCTTTCCGGCAAAGGCCTTGCGCGTCTTCGGGCTCTCGCGGGCGATCTCGGCGCCGAGCGCGGGAATCGAGCAGCCGTGGCCGGGATTGTCCCGATGCAGCGCCGAAAGATAGGTCTCGACGATCTGGGTCAGTTGCTTTTCGGGCGCGACCTGATCGGACTGCTTGCGCCAGTGCTCCATCGAGCGGTCCATGGCGTAGGCAAAGGCCTCGATCACCAGCGCCTCGCGCGAATCGAAATGCGCGTAGAAGCCGCCATGGGTCAGGCCCGCCTCCTTCATGAGGTCGGCGACGCCGATGCCGTGGGCGCCTTTTTCGCGCAGCCGCACGGAAGCCTTCTTCACGATTCGGTCGTGGGTTTCCTGCTTGTGTTCCCGGGAATAGCGCATGCGGGTCTCATTGAATGTCGGAGATCATCTCATAACACAGAAATGGACCAGGCGGTGCATTAATTCATGTTAAGTTGTCGCGCCGATCATGGAAAAGGTTGCAGTTGCATGGACTGCGAGCGCGCCCTTGCCGTCGCGGACAAAGCCCTCGGTGTAGCTGGTCTGGCGTCCCAGCTTGATGATCTTGCCTTCGGCCGAGATCAACCCGGAACGGACCGACAGCGGGCGCAGGAAGGTCATTTTCAGGTCGAGCGTCACTGACGACTGCCCGGCCTCCAGCCGCGTCGAGATGGCGCAGCCCATGGCGGTATCGATCAGCGCCGCAGCGGTCGCGCCGTGCAGGAGGCCGATGGTATTTTCGAGATCCTCGCGCGGCTCCAGTTCCATCACGATCCGGCCCGGCTCGACCACGGCCATGTTGAAACCGATCAATTTTGCGAAGGGCGGCGGTGGCAACCGGCCGTCGCGGATTCCCAGCATCGCGTCCATGCCTGAAAGCCCCATCGCTACTTTTGTAACCGGCGCAGGCACCTGCCAGTCCACCACGCGCTCACGCCGCTGCGCGGGCGAAAACAGGTCGAGTTGATCGTTACAGGTCATGGCGGTCTCTTTGTATGACGAATGTCATACTATGTCACGAACTTCGCCATGGCAACTCCGTCCCCCACCCGCTTGACAAGCAGAGCGTTTCGGCACCGAAGTGATCCCGACCCGCGCGCCTCGCGCATGTCCACGAAACCTCCGAGATGCCCCGATGGAAATGCTCAACAATCACTGCGGCGTGACGCGCGATGCGCGCGGCGTCGTTCATGTCGCGATCTGCAACGCCGGCTCGCTCAACATTCTGGGCTCACCCGTCACCGATGCCGTGCGCGAAGGCCTGCAGACCCTCGCGACTGACCGCAGCATCCGCGTCGTGGTGCTGCGCGGGCAGAGCGAGAAGAGCATGATCGGCGGCGCCGACATCAAGGAGATGGCCAAGCTCGACCAGAAGTCAGCCGAAGCCTTCATCAGCCGCCTGCGCGATCTCTGCGAAGCCGTGCGCCAATTCCCGGCCCCCGTGATCGCGCGAATGCCGGGCTGGTGCCTCGGAGGCGGCCTCGAAGTCGCCGCCGCCTGCGACTTCCGGATCGCGGCACATGATGCACATTTCGGCATGCCGGAGGTCCGCGTCGGCATCCCCTCGGTGATCCATGCCGCCCTGCTGCCGCGCCTGATCGGCTGGGCCCGCGCGCGCTGGCTGGTGATGACGGCGGAGAACATCGACGCGCCGACCGCGCTGGCCTGGGGGCTAGTGGACAAGGTCGCGCCGGAGGGCGGATTGGATGCCGAGGTCGAACACGTTGTGAAGGCGTTACTCGAATGCGGCCCCGAGGCGCTGCGCTCGCAAAAGGCGCTGCTGCGGCAATGGGAGGAACTGCCGCTGACGGAGTCGGTAAATCTCAGCGTCAAGGTGTTCGGCGAATCGTTCCTGACGGACGAGCCGACGCGACTGATGCAGGCGTTCGTGAACAGGAAGCGGTAGTCCAAAGACAGTGTCATGCCCCGCGAAGGCGGGGCATCCAGTACGCCGCGGCCCCTCGATTCATCACAGCTGTCCCGGAGTACTGGATCGCCCGCCTTCGCGGGCGATGACAGTGTTTGGTGTGGCGGCTACCGCCCCCTAGCCGCAGCCCAAGCCGCACCCCTCCTCCAATCGAACGACCAAATCTCATCCGAACCACGACAATTTCTCATGCCGGCCGCGGTTGCATTTTTTGCGCCGCATCATATGATGACCATAATCTTTCCCGTCATCGCTGGGAGTTTCATCATGGCCGAAGCCGCCGATCCCGTCGTCATCGTCTCCGCCGCCCGCACCCCGCTCGGCCGCTTCATGGGCGAATTGTCGCCGCTGGCGGCACACAAGCTCGGATCGCATGTGATCAATGCCGCACTGGAGCGCGCCAAGCTTGCGCCCGAGAAGGTGGATGAGGTTTTCATGGGCTGTGTGCTGCCGGCCGGACAAGGCCAGGCGCCGGCTCGCCAGGCGGCACGCACGGCCGGCCTGCCCGACGCCGCGGGCGCGACCACGGTCAACAAGGTCTGCGGCTCCGGCATGAAGGCGACCATGCTGGCGCACGACATCATCCGCGCGGGCTCGGCCGAGATCGTCGTTTCCGGCGGCATGGAGAGCATGAGCAACGCGCCCTATCTCCTCGCCAAGGCACGCGGCGGCTATCGCGCCGGCCACGACCGCATCATCGACCACATGATGATGGACGGGCTGGAGGATGCCTATGAGACCGGCCGCTCCATGGGCGATTTCGGCGAGGCCACCGCGGAAGCCTATCAGTTCACCCGCAAGGACCAGGATGCCTATGCGATGGAGACGCTGAGCCGCGCGCGCAAGGCGGTCGAGGGCGGCGCATTCAAGGCCGAGATCGCGCCGATTACGCTGACCGAGAAAGCAGGCCCGCGCATCATCGCCAATGACGAGCATCCGCTGAAGGTCGATCCTGCGAAAATCCCCGGATTGAAGCCGGCGTTCCGCGCCAACGGCACCATCACGCCGGCCGCCTCCTCCGCCAATGCCGACGGCGCCGCCGCGCTGGTGCTGACGAAGCGCTCGCTCGCGGATCGCAACGGCCTGCCGGCAATTGCCGAGATCAAGGGGCACGCCACCCACAGCCAGGAGCCGCAATGGTTCACGACGGCACCGATCCCGGCGATCCGCAAGCTCCTCGACAAGGTCGGCTGGAGCGCCGGCGACGTCGACCTGTTCGAGATCAACGAGGCCTTCGCCGTAGTGGCGATGGCGGCGCAGCGCGATCTCGGCATCCCCCGCGACAAGCTGAACATCAACGGCGGCGCCTGCGCGCTTGGCCATCCCATCGGTGCCACCGGCGCGCGGCTGATCGTGACGCTGCTGCACGCGCTCGAGGCGCAAAACCTCAAGCGCGGCGTTGCGGCACTCTGCATTGGCGGCGGTGAAGCCACGGCCATCGCCGTGGAGCGTCTGACGCACTGACCAAGATACGTCCGAAAATGAGGGAACTCTGTCATTTTCGACAGACACGTCCCGTGCCATTCTGCAAGCTCGTGCAGGTGTTTCGAAGCCTGCCCATCAAACATTGAGGCCCAATGATCTCGAACTGGCTCGCGGCGACACTCGGCCGCCGCAATATCCACTACGGCTGGGTGATGGTCGGCGTGACCTTCCTCACTGCGCTGATCAGCGCCGGCACGGTCGGTGCGCCCGGCGTGTTCATCGTCCCGCTTCAGCACGAGTTCGGCTGGAGCACGGCGCAGATTTCCTCCGCGCTGTCGATCCGCTTCATCCTGTTCGGGCTGATGGCGCCGTTCGCGGCCGCCCTGCTCAATCGCTACGGCCTGCGCAACGTCACGCTGACCGCCCAGCTCATCGTCGTCTCGGCGCTCGTGGCTTCGCTCGGCATGACGCAAGTCTGGCAGCTCGTGTTGCTGTGGGGCGTCGTGATCGGCATCGGCACCGGCATGACCGCGCTGGTGCTGGGCGCCACCATAGCGACACGCTGGTTCGCCGCGCGGCGCGGCCTCGTCGTCGGCATCATGACCGCGAGCGTCGCCACGGGCCAGCTCGTATTCCTGCCGCTGCTCGCAAGCCTGACCGAACGTTACGGCTGGCGGCTCGCGCTCGGCTTCGTCTGCATTGCGCTCGGCGTCTCCGCCGTGGCGGTTCTCCTTGCGATGCGCGACCGGCCGAGCGATGTCGGCCTGCGCCCATTTGGCGACGAAGGCACCGAGCCCCTGCCGGCCCCGCCGGTCAGCCATGGCTCGATCACGGGCGTAGCGCTCGGCACGCTGCGCGACGCCTCGAAGTCGCGCGCGTTCTGGATCCTGTTTGCGACCTTCTTCGTCTGCGGCGCGTCGACCAATGGCCTCGTCCAGGTCCACCTGATCCCGATGTGCCTCGATTTCGGCATCCCGCAGGTGCAGGCCGCTAGCCTGCTTGCCGCGATGGGCATCTTCGACTTCTTCGGCACCATCATGTCGGGCTGGCTGTCGGACCGCTACGACAACCGCTACCTCCTGTTCTGGTACTACGGCCTGCGCGGGCTCTCGCTGATCTTCCTGCCCTTCAGCGACTTCTCGTTCTACGGGCTATCGATCTTCGCGATGTTCTACGGCCTCGACTGGATCGCCACGGTGCCGCCGACGGTGCGGCTCACCGCGCAGAAGTTCGGGCCCGAGCGCGCCAATCTGGTGTTCGGCTGGATCTTTGCCGGCCATCAGCTCGGCGCAGGCACCGCGGCGTTCGGCGCCGGTTTCTCGCGGACGGTCTATGAGAGCTACCTGCCCGCGTTCTTCATCGCCGGCGCGCTCTGCGTGTTCGCCTCGCTGATCGTGCTGGCGCTGTCGCGGCAACCTAAGGCCGAGCCGAAGGCGGCAATGGCCTAGTACCTGATCGTGGTGGTGACGCCGAAGACTGCGGCGTCACCGATCCGCGAAACGCCGGTCGGATCGTTCGGGTTGGGGATGCCGCCGGAGGGGCGGAACACATATTGGAAGTAAGGCGCGATCAGCCAGCCCGGCTTGATATGCGCCTCGTAGATCATCTCGATCAGCGTCTCCTTGCTGCGCACCGGGCTCTGGATGCCGGTGAAGGCCTGCGTATCGAGATCAAGATTACGCGCGGTGTTTGAAATCCGCATGTAGGCCATTGCCACGCCGAAGCGAGGCAATGCGGCCGAACGCGGTGACGCCCGGGATCGAGGCTGACGTGCTGTTGTCCTTCACCTCCGGTGGGCGATAGAGCACCTGCTCGATGACGGCGAAGATACCGTAATTGCCGCGAAGTCTTGCAGGCACACCGCTTCCGCCGGGATCGGCGATCGAGAGCCCCTCGGCCGTAAAACGCTGGCTGTCGAACGAGCCGTAGTGCTTCCAGGCGCCCGGCGTGAAATTGCCGGCGAGCGGCCGGCCGCCGATATCGATGTCGTAGTTGAAGCGGACCTGCCCGATCACCCACGGCGGATCGTTGACGCGAAACGCCAGGCCATGATGGTCGCGCAGCTGCGGATCCGCCTCGCCCGGACCTGACGGATCGCCGTTGAACACCGCACCGAACGCAGTGATGTTCTCGGTCAGCGCCGCCTTGATGCGGATGCCGGGCACAGCGATCGGCGGTGCCGGGCCCCCGGCGGGAAGATTGCTCGCCTTGATCGCGGGCCAGCCGAAGGTGCCGTTGATGAAGAGGTCGTCGGTCTGGCTGTCGAAGAACTCGACGTCGGCGGCCTGCTGGCCGGCCCTGATGTTCAGGCGGTCGCCAAAGAAGCTCTGCTCAAAATAGGCGTTGTAGAGCCGCTGGTCCGGCAGTGCCTCGATCTCGCTGATGGTGGCGAGGTTCATCACGTAGTTGCGGCTCAGCCCCTGGCCGTAGATCACGAACGCATTGGCGTAGAAGCGGCCGCCGGTCCAGCCGACGAGCTTGTCGAGATCGGCATCGACCGAGAGATCGAGGCGCCCGAAATGGATGGCGCCACGCTTCACGCCGCCGGAGACGTTGGCGATGTTGTCGGCGATATAGGTGGCGCCGAAATTCAGGCCCTTGTTGGCGAGCCCGTCATGCCATTCGTTGAACCATTTTGGCGCCAGCCATGCGGCCGCGCTTTCGTCCTTGGCGCCGGCGAGCGCGCCGGTGCTCGCCACCGTTGAGGCCAGCACTATCGCGGCCGCATTTCGCAGCGGAAATCTGTAGGACGTCCCGATCACGGCTGATACCGGCTGCGTACGCTACCTGAAGATACCCGTGCGTCGCATGAACAGATAGGCCGCGCCGACCGACGAGGCCATCAGGAGCGCCGCCCAGAGAAATCCGCTCTCGACGTCGGTGAGCGGCAGGCCCTTGGTGTTCATGCCGAAGATGCCCGTGATCAAGGTCGGCGGCAGCAGCAGCGAGGTCACGATGGAGAGCGTGTGGAGGTGGTGGTTGCTCTCCTCCTCGTTCTTGAATCGCAGCTCCTCCTCGAGCAGGCGGCTGCGTTCGCGGAGCTCGACGATGTCGTGATCGAGCCCGTCCAGCCGCTGCGCCAGCTTGCCGGCGTGAATGCGCAAGGCCGGCGTGAGATGATCGGTGTTCTTCTGATCGAGGCGGTGGAACAGCACGCGCAGGCCGGTGAGCTGGCGATGCAACCTGACGCAGGTCCGGCGCAGCCGGCCGAGATTGCGGCGCATCTCCGGCTTGGCGTCGTCGGCCAAAATCCGTTCCTCGATGTCGTCGATCTCCTGGCCGAGCTTGTCCGCCATCCGGTCCAGCGTGTCGGCGACCTCGTCGACGATCTTTTCCAGGAGATGGGCGACGTTGTCGACGCGGTAGCCGCCTTCGAGCACGCGGCGCGTCGCATCGGCCGAGCACAGCGCCTGATGCCGGCCGCTGACGAGAAGATGCTCGGTCATCGCGAAACGCAGGAACGCGGTCTCTTCCGTCGCGCTGTCGATGTCGCGCACGAGATCGGAGAAGACGCCGTAGACGCAGTGGTCGATGACGTGAAGCTGCTGGAAAGTGTCGTTGGACAGCAGGAGGTCGCGCGCGAGCGGCGGCAGCTGTGAAGCTGCGATCCAGGGCCGCGCGCGCGCATCGGTCAGGTTGAAATGCAGCCAGAGCCGGCCGTCATGGCTGAACTCGATCGGCTGGTCGATCGGCAGCGCCTCGGCACTGCCGTCGCCGTGCAGCCGGAACGCCCAGACCAGGCCGGGAATGGCGGGCACGGAATCCGATATCGCGCTGACAAGCTTCGCCGGCTCAGCCATGGCCAACCCCAACCGTCAACAAATGCCCCGCTTCCGGAAGATGGCTGACGGCATCTTCCGGACCTCTCACGGGTACTCAATTACGGCTTTGTTGCAGTTTGATGATGATGCCGCCCTACTCCGCGGCCAGCCCCGTCGCGGCCACCGCCTCGGCCTCCTTGACGTAGTCGTGGACGACGCGGCCGAACGGCAGCGTGAGATCGGCGATGTAGTGGTGCGCACCCAGGCAGCGGCGAACCGGGAAATCCGCGACCGGCGCGTTGACGTGCGGCACCAGATGCAGCCGGCCGGGCCCCATCCAGGAGCCCTTCGGCACGATGTCGATGAGGTTGATCGCGACGAGCTGACAGACTTCGAGACGGCCGTCGACGCCGGGGATCATCTTGAGATTGATCTGTGTCTTCGACAGCGTCGCACGGGTGCGATCGCCGTTGCCGGCCATGCTCTCGTGCTTGTAGCCCATCGTACCCATTGCGACGAGCTGGCCGGCATATTCCAGCGTGCCCGTCAGCGTATCCTTGACGATCTCGAGCTTGGGATGGGCGTATTTCTTGGGAAAGCCCCAGATCTCGCGGCCCGCCGCGATCGGCGGATCATCATCCAGATACATCTGCGAGACGAAATTGACCTCCTCGCCGTTGAGGCGCGCGGGAATGACGAGGCCGGATTCGGTGTAGCTGCCGAAGCCTGAGGAGTCCGGCATCTTGATCCATTCGTAATGCACGATCGGCTGGTCGATCGGCTCCAGCGGCTCAGGCAGGCCGGCGCGGATCAGCTCCGGATCGGTCTCGTAGGTGATGACGAGGAATTCGCGGTTGACGAAGCGATAGGGCCCGGCCGGATAGCTCGGCCCCGCCGCCGGCATGGACGGAAGTCTCAGCACGTCTTCCCTGCGCATCCTGATCTCCTGTGTGTGATGCCCGCCCGGCGGCGTCAGGCCTGGACCGCAAATTGCTAGCCGCCGTCATTGACTGCGATGTGAAGGATTTCCGTCAGGCGCACGACCTCCCGCCATTCCCGCTGCGGTCGGCCTGCATGCAGACGACGCATCGGCGCTGAAATTGTCATCACACCGTCACTGCCGGACGCAATCGTTTGGTCCACGCTAGGAGGCAACCATGGACGCCCGCACGTCGCAACCGGCTCATCAGTCGCATCAGCCTCCCGCACGGGGCTGGCGCCCCGAACGCTGCGACCGCGTCGCGCTGGTGCTGCAAGGAGGCGGCGCGCTCGGCGCCTACCAGGCCGGCGTCTACCAGGCGCTGCACGAGGCCGGCATCGAGCCCGACTGGGTCTGCGGCGTCTCGATCGGTGCAATCAATTCCGCCATCATCGCCGGCAACAAGCCGGAGAAGCGGCTGGAAGCGCTGCGCATCTTCTGGGAGCGCATCACCAATCGCAAGATCTGGCATTACACGCCCGACGGCGACATCTTCCGCCAGTGGCGCAATCTCACCAGTGCGTGGATGACGTCGGCGATGGGCCAGCCCGGCTTCTTCACCCCGCACCAGGTCAATCCCTGGTTCAGCCCGGTCGGCGCGCGCACCGCCACCAGCTATTACGACACGATGCCGCTGAAGGAGAGCCTGCTGGAGCTCGTCGACTTCGACCTCATCAACGAGAAGAAGGTCCGCTTCGCGGTCGGCGCGGTCAACGTGCTCTCGGGCAATTTCATCTATTTCGACAATTCCCATGACGAGATCGAGCCGGAGCACATCATGGCCTCCGGCGCCCTGCCCCCGGCGCTGCCGATGGTGCGGATCGGCACCGATCATTTCTGGGACGGCGGCATCGTCTCCAACACGCCGCTCCAGCATCTGCTCGACCAGGAGGATGCGCTCAATTCGCTGGTGTTCCAGGTCGATCTGTTCAGCGCGCGGGGCGTGCTGCCGCGCTCGATCCAGGACGTGATGGCCCGCCACAAGGACATCATGTATTCCTCGCGCACGCGCCACAACACCGACGTCTACCGCCGCACGCACAACCTCAAGGTCCTGCTCTACAAGGCGCTGGCGAAAATCCCGGACGAGCAACTCTCCGACGAGGATCGCCAGCTCAAGTCGAGCCTGCGACGCATGCCGGAGATCGCGATCCTGCACCTGATCTACCAGCAGAAGGCCTATGAGGGCGACGCCAAGGACCATGAGTTCTCGGGGACCTCGATGCGCGAGCACTGGACAAGCGGCTACGAGGACACCAAGCGCACGCTGAAGCGCCGCGACTGGATCAAGATGCCGGACGAAGGCATGGGCCTCGTGGTGCACGACGTGCACCGGGAGACGGAGAGCGCGTAAAGCGCCGCGCGCGCTGCTCCAAACAAAACTGCGAAAACAACCCCATGCACGGTAGCCGGGGCATGGCGGATCAATGACTTACGTTTTACCGAAGGAAACTTGACCCGTCGGGCAAAACAGGAGCATGATACTATCGTAGCCTCCCATCCATTTTGACCTTCGATGACGTGACGCAAAGTATCGGCCTCGCGGTCTCGATGTCATCACAAACAAGATACCGGTCGATCTCTTCGGCTTGACCATCTGTCCTCGGCGAAATTAGCGTGCGCGCAGTGCGCAGCCTCGGTGCAGCTTTTGCGCGGGAGCGAACTTCGATTGCCAAATCGCACGACGGATCCGCTCAGCGCCAATCCGCGACATTGGCCACACCGCGCCCCATGCCATAGTGGACGCCAGGCGAAGAGCACAACACGGCGTGGAGAAAATGATGATCAAGATTGTACAGGCCTTCGACCGAAAAGAGATCACCGAGCTCGCCAGTGACGACGCCGCCGCGCTGGAGGCAAAGTTCGAGACCGCGCGAAAGCTGTTCGCGGACCGAAAGGCCTGGCTGAAGCCGCATCAGCGGATCGCCATTCTCAACAGGCTCGCCGATCTGGTCTCGGCGAAGCGGCAGGATTTTGGTATCCTGATCGCGCGCGAAGGCGGCAAGCCGCTCACGGATGCGCTGATCGAGACGGATCGGGCGATCGACGGCATCCGCTCGGCAGCGGATTTTTTGCGGACCCGTGGCGGGGTCGAGGTCCCGATGGGCCTGACGCCCGCAAGCGATGGCCGCCGGGCGTGGACCATCAAGGAACCCATCGGCATTGTCGCGGCGATCTCGGCCTTCAATCATCCCCTCAACCTGATCGTTCACCAGGTCGCACCGGCGATCGCGACGGGTTGCCCTGTCATCGTCAAGCCGGCTGGCACAACGCCCCTGTGCTGCGTCGAGCTCGTGAAGCTCGTCCACGAAGCCGGCATGCCCGAAGGCTGGGTGCAGACGTTCCTCCCGGAGGATCATAGCCTGCCTGAAAAATTCGCGACCGACCCGCGCGTCGCCTTCCTGAGCTTCATCGGCTCGGCGCGCGTCGGCTGGCATCTGCGATCGGTCATCACCCCCGGTGCACGCTGCGCCCTCGAGCACGGCGGTGTCGCGCCCCTCATCGTCGACCGCAGCGCCGACCTCGAAAAGATCATCGAGCCGATCGCCAAGGGCGGCTATTACCACGCGGGGCAAGTCTGCGTGTCGGTCCAGCGCATCTATGTGCATTCCGCGCTTCAGAAGCAGTTCGTCGACCGCTTCGCGGCCAGGGTCGAGGCCCTGAAGGTGGGAGACCCGACGCTCCCCGAGACAGAGGTGGGACCGCTGATTACGCCGCAGGAGGTTGCGCGTGTCGAAGGCTGGATCAATGAGGCGGTTTCGGCCGGGACACGACAGATCGGGGGCGGCCGGTTGAGCGAGACCACGCTCAAGCCATCGATCCTGATCTCGCCGCCGCGCGATGCCAAGGTTTCCACGCTGGAGGTGTTCGGGCCGGTGACCTGCGTCTATCCGTTCGATCGCATCGACGACGCGATCGCGGAAGCCAACTCGCTTCCGGTCTCATTCCAGTCCGCCATCTTCACGCGCGATCTCGCGGTCGCGCTCGATGCGGCGGAGCGCCTCGACGCGGCGGCGGTGATGATCAACGACCCCACTGCCTTCCGCACCGACTGGATGCCGTTCGCGGGCCGCCGCGTGTCCGGCCATGGCGTCGGCGGCATTCCCTACACGATGCACGAGATGACGGCGGAGAAGATGATCGTGTTCAGGTAATCGCCGAACAAGCGCAGGCTCGGTGGAGCAGGACGAAGAAGTGGCCCGGACAGCCCTTGCCGCGATCGAGGGTGCCGCCGGCCAGTCATGAATCAACAATCAGGAGACACCATGTCCAAGGGAAAAGTTCTCGTTGTCGGCTCCAATGCCACCCGTATCGAAATCCAGGGCGGCGGCACCGGACCGACCGGCCAATACCTCAATGAAACCGTCGTGCCGGCAATGGCCGTGATCGATGCCGGCTACGAGGTGGTGCTGGCGACGCCGAACGGCAAGCAACCATACATCGATCCGGCCTCCGATCATGCGGCCCATTTCGGCGGCGACGAGGAAGCCTACCGGCGGGGACGCGACTTCTTCGACAAGGACCCGGCGATGACCAACGTCCATACGTTGCACGCGATCGTGGACGGAGGACTGGATCAATATGCCGCCATTTTCGTTCCCGGCGGACAGGGTCCGGTCGTCGACCTCATGCAGGATGCCGAGCTCGGCAATATCCTGAGCTACTTCCATGAACGCAAGAAGCCGACGGCCCTGCTCTGCCACGGACCGATCGCGACGCTGGCCGCCCTGCCCGACGCCAAGGCCTATCGCGCCGCCCTGATCGCCGGCGACAAGGCCAAGGTCGCGGAGCTGGGCAAGGGCTGGCAATATGCGGGATACAAGATGACGGTGTTCACCGCCTCGGAAGAGATACCGATCGAGGAGCAGTTCCTGCACGGCAAGATCTACTTCACCATGCCGGACGCGCTGGGAGCTGCGGGTGCCGAGGTCAGCAGAAGCGCCGTCGACTTCGAGCCTTACGTCGTCGAGGACCGCGAGCTGATCACCGGCCAGAATCCGCGGTCCGACCATCCCATCGCGGCAAAGCTGATCGCAGCGCTCGACCGCGCCACTGTGGCGGCGTAAGCGTTCACCCCAATGTCATCCCGGCCTCGTGCGCAACTGCGCACAGGGGCCGGGAGGAAATCGGGACAGAAGCCTGCCTCAGCGGCATCCGGCTTCATTCGGCCGCGTTCCGTGAAACTAACAGGACTTCTGCTGCAAGTGCTGCACGCAGGTGCAGGTCTTCGTCGCCGGATATTTCACGTCGTAGTACGGAGGGCTCAATGTGGCCGGGCTGTTCGTCGAGCAGCGGGGGAACAGGTAATAGCTGTCGGACAGCTTCACCGTGCCGGCGATCGTGAAGCCGAGGTTGGGCGCGTAGTCGTAGGACACCTCGCTCAGGATGAGCGAGATGTTGGCATTGCTGGTACCGCCCGGCGCGGTAAAGGACGACAAGGTCATCTGCTGACCGGCGGCCCTCGCCCCCGACGTACTGGTCGACTTGCTCCATTGCACCGTCGCGTTGCCGTTGCTGTCGGTCGAGACCTCGGAGACCGTGATCGTCATCAGCGAGGTGCTGCCGTTCTTGATGGGATAGGGAGCCATGATGGCGCTCGCTGCCGCGAGAATGCCGTCCATCTGGGTCGACGTGACGGCCGTGTTCTGCGAGACCATGTCGGCAACGCTGTGCGCGGTCGCGCTGACCTTGACGTTCATGGCGAGCCCGTTGCCGAGCTCGACGCCGCCGACATAGAGCACCAGCATGAACGGCGTCACGATGGCGAACTCCGTCGCTGCAACGGCGCGTACATCGGTCAACATCTGCCGAGCGCGAGACGACAGGGCGGTGATCATCAGGAAGCTCCTGGCTCGTTCTGGAACGCGGCGGACGACATGAGCAGCCGGTTGCCATTGCTAAGGTTCGAGAGATTGAAGCCGAGCGGCCCAAGCACGACCGGCCAGACATACATGACGCGGAGAACGACGATATCGCCGGAATCGCCCGGATCGTACTGCCAGGTATTGGTCACTTTGCCCGAGCCGTCGAAGGTCAGCGTGGGCGTCGCCGTGTTCGCGGAAGACCAGGACGTTGCGACCTGCATGTCGATCATCAGGCCGCTGCAATTGAACAAGATCACGATCTGATCGCAGACCTTCTGCTTGAAAACCGCCTGGTTCATCTGCGCCGACTGAACCTGCCCGGTCAAGACGAGGCGCGCCGACTGGCGCACCACGGATTCAAGCATCTGCTGGGCAAAGAAAACCAGAAACGTCTGGACGAGCGCGATGATGAGGGCGAGGAACGGCGCGGCGACGAGTGCGAATTCGACGGCCGTGGCTCCTCTGCTGTCCCGGGCGAAAGTTGCGCAGCGACCGCCGCGCCTCTTTCTCGTTGTAGCCTTTGGACCAGTCATGGCGCTTTCTCTACTGCACGAGGCTGGCAGTGCTTGACGCGACCTTGATGAAGAGGTCCGTCAGCGCCGCGGAAATATCGCCGCCAGTTTGAACGTGGGAATAGAAACCAGGCGAAGCACACGCCTGGAGGTTTTGCGCGATCTGGCCGGTTGAGGAAGTAGGCTGGTTATACTTGTCGATCCAGCTCATGTACCATTGATCCGTTTTCTGGATACCGGTAGCGGCATTGGCGATAAGTTGCAGATACTCCGTGTAGAGAACCGCGATCTTGATGCCCCGGTTCTTGATGGTCGTGCACATCGCGGTGTCGAGCGGCTGCTGGCATCGACTGTTGGAGGCGAAGGTCGCGTTGGGGCAAGTCGCGGAGATCTTGTCTTCGACGCCGTCGGTGACAAGGAATACCACTTCCTGCGGCGTATCTCCCTGCGCGTTGCTGCCAAGCCCGGGAGTGGGCATGATGTCGTTGATGCTTTTAAGCGCGCCGGCGATATTTGTGCCGTTGTCGGTCTTGCAGTTGGTTGTCACAACGACACAGTTCTGGTAGGCGACCGGCATCAGCGAGATGTTGGAAACCTGGCCTCCGGCGAGGCTCGGGGTGGCCAGCTTGGCCAATTCGTTCAGGCTCAGGTCGAACGTATAGAGCGCCGCTTTGTAGGTGGTGTTGTTCAATGCTGACATGCACTGCATGACGCCCCCCGAAATGCCCGACTGCGGGCAGTTCGACCATGTATTGAGCAACTGGTTGACGGCACTGGTCACGAGATCGATCCGCAAGGCGATGTTTCTTTGTCGTGCGATCGCGAGGTTATCCTTGGTCCCGCCGTCGTGAGCGATATTGGTTTGATGACAGGCGAAGCCGCAATTCTGCGAAGCGGTTGCCGTCTGGTACGCGGGGGCGGTGTACTTGATGAGATTGCTGATGTCGGTCGTGGTCGCGCCGATCCCCATGGACGGCGAGTCATCCATCAGCAGAAAGAAATTCATGTTGGGCGCGCTCGACGCCTTCGCCGTCGCGGAGCCGGCGACGTCCCAGGTCTGCTTGCCGAGAACGCTGGGGAAATTGTTGACGGACTTCGCGGTGTAGGAAACCGTGATGGTTCGCGCGAGGCCGGAATCCGTGACGGTGATCGTCGGCGTCGGCGTCGCCGTGAGACCGGGAAGATTCGCCTTCGCTGCAAAGACGGCTGCGGCGGTCGCCTGGACGACGGTCTTGTCGCTCTGGGTCAGCATCGCCGGCCTCACGGCTGCGATCGCGGCCGCGTCGGCGGCGGCGTCCAATTGCCCCCGCTTGCGGACGGCTTGCGTGTAGTCGAGCGTCATGCCCAGGAGGAAGATGATCGGGACCATCGTGAGGGCGAAGATAACGGCGATGTTGGCCTTCCGGTCTCTTGCGAAACGGAGCACTACCCGGCGGAGCATGACCTTCATCCTGATTGCCGTCGTGGCGGCAGAGAGCAATTCCTAAAGTCTCTTGATCGGGGCAACCGGTGAGATGACCGCTGCCGGTCAGCCCGCCAATCGCAGGCTGGAATATGGATATGGCGTTCTTAATCAACACTTACGGGCAATCCACAAACAGGGAGTGCAACGGAGTGGGATGTTCCATATCGAGAAGACATCATTAACGTCGGTTAAACGCGATCGCAGAGATTGAGGGGTAAGCGGCCTCCGGTGAGGTCGATGCGGCCTAACGCCGGCGCTGGCGCGTGCGTCCGGTGGGCTGCGCAGCATCACCGCGCAGCAGGCACGTCGGTCTAGTTAGTGGCGACTATGGCGCCGACGCCAAGGCATCATGCCATCATTGGGCATCCGCGCCATCGTCGTCTTCAACTTGCAGAATGGTCCCGGATAGCAGAGCGGCGGCCTTTTGAAGCGGCGCGATGAACCGGTCCAGTTCGGCGAAGCTCACGCGGGCCACCGGTACAGAGACGCCGAGGCAAGCGATCAATTCCCGATCCGGCGACAGAATGGGGACGGCGCACCCCACCACCCCCTTGACGTACTCTTCGTTTGTCTTGGCCCAGCCGCGTTGTCGCGTCTCCTCGAGAACCTTCATCAGCGCGTGGACGTCGACGATCGTCGTTTCGGTGAATTTGGTCAGGGGTAGCGCGCGGCACAGCTTCGCCCGGATCCGCTCGGGCAGTCTGCTCATATAGATCTTTCCGGTCGACGTGCAGTGTAACGGCGCCGCTTCCCCCGGATTGAACTGAAGACCTTGCGGCTCCGAAACGCGAACGCTGTCGACATAGGCAACGACGTTGTCGCGTACGACGCCGATCTCACACTGTTCGCCGATTTCTCCCGCGACCGCCCGAAGCACCGCGTGCCGCCGCGCAGTGCGAAACGCAGCGCCGATGACGGTGGCGGACAGTGTGACGAGCTGGTTGCCCACAACGTACCGCTTGGTCCCCAACGCCTTCTGAAGCAGTCCGCGGTCTTCGAGGTTTCCGATCAACCTGTGTGCCGTTGGAAGCGGCAGCGAAAGAGCCTTTGCGATCTCCGCGGCTGAGACGGCTTTGCGCTGGTCGGCAACATGCCGAACGATCGCGAAAGCACGATCCAAGGGTCCTTCCTTCTCAATTCGCTTCGTCATGTCCCACCGGCCAAAACTGGGAGTGAAATCAAGATCAACGCCAATCATTATCATTTTTCGGAATAAAATATATTGAAATTCGATATAATCGATTGTCGAAATCCTGAAAGCTCATATTCTTGGCGTCACCGGCGATTGACCAGAAATTGTGCAGTGCGGTCTCGCCGTTCCGAAAATCGCGCTCCGCCGCTTGGCTGGGAGCCAAGTTCTGCCGGCGCGCTCAACAGGAGATGTGCATGTCTCGTCATTACGACGTGGACGCCGTGAGGAAGGAATTCCCCGCCGTCGAACGGATGGTTTATCTGGATTCCGGGTTTCAAACGCCGCTCGCACGTCCCGTGAAGGCCGCGATCGAGCTTTTCCTTCGCGAGGGCTTCGAGACAGCCGGTCCGAAGAGCATCTGGCTCGATCGGGTCGAGCAGACCCGTGCCAAGGTCGCCCGCTTTCTCGGTGTGACGGCGGATGAAATTGCCTTCACGAAAAACACGTCGGAAAGCATGAACATTGCGGCAAACGCACTGCCGCTGCAGGCCGGCGACAACGTCCTGATGATCCACGGCGATCATCCGAACAACGCCTACGCGTTCCTCAATCTGCAACGGAAAGGCGTCGAGGTCCGCTTCATCCCAATGACGGACGTCGTCGACGCCGACAGCTTTGCTCCCTTTATTGACGACAGGACGCGCGCGATCTCGATGTCGCATGTGACTTTTCACGCCGGTCACCGCTTTGACATCGAGAGCGTCGGCGCGCTGTGCGTCAGGAACAAGCTCCACTTCGTGGTGGACGTGATGCAGGCCATCGGAGTCGTGCCTGTTAACGCCAAGGCGATCGGCGCAAGCTTCATCGGCTCCGGCAGCCACAAGGGATTACTGGTTCCGCAAGGGCTCGGGCTGCTCTATTGGGACCAGACGCTCAAAGAGCTCGAGCCGGCCTATCTGGCGGCTGCGAGCCTCGCCGAGATCCCGAGCGATCTCATCGCGCGTGCCGACAGGATGGCGCCCTCGCCGGCCGCCAGGCGCTTCGAGCTGGGCAACTTCAACCTGCCCGCAGTCCACGCCCTCGGTGCTTCGCTCGACATGATCGAGCAGATCGGGGTGCAGAATATCCAGAACCACTGCTTCGATCTCGGCGATCACCTGATTGCACGCCTGGACGAGCTGGGCGTCCGCCTCGTTGGTCCGCGCGAGCGCAAGCATCGCGCTCCGCACATCTATGTCATCGCCCTGCCCGCTGCAGACTGGCTCGGCCATTTCGAGGAGAACGGCGTGCGCGTGTCGCCCGAACGAGATGGCATTCGCATCTCGCTCGGCATGTTCAACACTGCCACCGACATCGATCGCCTGATCGACGTCATCCGCCGGCGAGGGCTCGGACGCCCGTCCGTCGCAGCTTGAGTTTGACAAACGATCGGAAGGCAAGAACCATGAAGAAGCTCGTTCAGCTATTGGGACTTCTCCCGGCGCTCCTCGCTGTCAGCGCAGGCCCGTCCGCGGCAGCCGACAGCCCGACGCTCGACAAGATCAAATCCAGCGGCTCGATCACGATCGGCTACCGTGAGGCTTCGATACCGTTCTCGTACCTCGGGCCGGATCAGAAGCCGATCGGCTTCTCGCTCGATCTCTGCGCGGCGATCGTCGATCGCATCAAGGATGAGCTGAAGTTGCCCGGTCTGAAGGTCAACTACACGCCGGTAAACTCCTCGAACCGGATTCCCCTGATCCAGAGCGGGACTGTCGACATCGAATGCGGTGGCACCGCCAACGACAAGAAGCGGCAGGAACAGGTCTCGTTCTCGGTCGCAACGTTCGTCAGCCAGCCGCGCTGGCTCGTCAAGGCCGCCAGTGGCGTGAAGACCGCCGGCGACCTGAAAGGCAAGACGGTTGTCGCCACGCAAGGCTCCAACGCGGTAGGTTTCGCGCAGAGCGTCAACGTCAAGGAGCAGCTCGGCCTCAACATCGTCCAGGCCAAGGACCATGCGGAATCTTTCCTCATGCTGAACACCGGCCGTGCCGTCGCCTTCATGGAGGACGATATCCTTCTCGCCGGGCTCAAGGCTGCGGCGCCGAATCCGGACACGCTCCTGTTCCTTTCCGAGGGTTACGCGAAGATCTACTATGGGCTGATGTTCACCAAGGGCGATGCCGGCTTCAAGAGGCTCGTCGACGACGTTCTCTCCAAGCAGATGGCATCCGGCCAATTCGAGAAGACCTACGCGAAATGGTTCACCAGGCCGATCCCGCCCAAGGGTGAGAACCTCGCATTCCCGCTCACAGACGAGTTGATGGGGCGGATCGCACATCCCAGCGATGCCGTCGACTGATTGACGGAGCTGATCGAAAGTCATCCTCGTCCGCACCTGCAACCCGGAGGCTCGCGATGTTCGGAGTGCTTTTTGAACAGGCGGCAGACGGCCAGCGCTATATCGACTGGCTTCTGTCGGGTCTCGGTTGGACCCTGGCTCTGGCCTTCTTCGGCTGGTGGATCGCCTTCGGCATCGGCGTGTTCGTCGGCGTGGGCCGCACGGTCCAGAATCGTTTTGTGTCGATTCCGGCTAGGCTCTACGTCGAGATATTCCGAAACATCCCTGTCCTGGTGCAGATGTTCCTCTGGTACTTCGTTTTTCCGGAGGTGGTGCCGACCGCGCTCGGAAACGCCATCAAGCAGATGCCGCCGCCTTGGGCATCGTTCTTCCCGGCTCTCCTTTGCCTCGGACTCTACACGGCGTCTCGAATAGCAGAGCAGGTCCGGGCCGGCATCGAAGCGCTTCCGAAGGGGCAGATCGAGGCCGCCAACGCTCTCGGTCTCAGCGGCTACCTCACCTATCGATACGTCGTCGTGCCGCAGGCTTTGCGCCTGATCGTGCCGAGCCTCACCAGCGAGGTGATGGGAATATACAAGAACACGTCCGTGGCACTCACGATCGGCTTGATGGAGCTCACCGCACAGGCGCGCCAGATCAGCGAGGCAACGTTCCAGACATTCTCGGCATTCGGCGCGGCGACGATCATCTATCTTTGCCTGGCGCTGGTTGCGTATCAGATCATGACGCTCATCGACAAGGCCGTCAGGATTCCGGGTAGCGCCCCGGTGAAGCTCACTGCTGAACAGGACCTCGCCGCCGACATGCAGCAAGGCAGCGCTCTGCCGGGCGCCATGGAGACCGTGAAATGAATACCCTCGATTTCTCGATCGTCGCGCAGTCGTGGCCTTATCTCTGGTCGGGCCTGCTCTTCGCGCTTTCGCTCACGGCGGCCGCATTCGCCATCGGCATGGTCCTCGGAACCTGTCTTGCGCTGGTACAGCACTTCGAGGTCCCGGTGTTCGCGCAGATCGTCCGCGGCTACGTTGCGATCATCCGGTCGATCCCGTTGATCCTGGTCCTCTTCTGGTTCTTCTTCCTGGTGCCGATCGTGCTTGGGCACCTGAGCGGCAACGGCCGCCCGATTCCGATCGGAGCGACGTACACGGCGTTCATCACCTTTGGCTTGTTTGAAGCCGCCTACTACTCCGAGATCATCCGCGTCGGGCTGCGAGCCGTGAACAAGGGGCAGTTCGAGGCCTGCCAGGCGCTCGCGCTGTCGACCTACGACACCTACCGCCATGTCGTCCTGCCGCAAGTCCTTCGCGTGGCGAGTCCGATCATCCTGAGCCAGACGATCATCCTGTTTCAGGACACGTCTCTCGTCTACGTGCTGTCGTTGACGGATCTTCTGGGCGCGGCTTCCAAGCTCGCACAGCTCAATGGACGTCTCGTCGAGATGTACCTCGTCGTCGCGGTGGCCTACCTCGCCATCAGCTCGGCGGCTTCCCAGTGCGTCGCCACCCTTCGCAAGCGATATGGCCTTGCGACGGCACGATGATCATCGGGATACCAAACGGCCTCGTATTTGGGAGACGAACATGCCTCAAGAGACTGTCAGCAATGCCTCGCAACCCGGTGCAATCGTCCTCGTCGAGAACGTGATGAAGCGATTCGGTGCATTCAATGCGCTGAACGACGTCAATCTCAGGGTCGGCAAGGGCGAGAAGATCGTCCTGTGCGGTCCCTCGGGCTCCGGCAAGTCGACGCTCATCCGGTGCATCAACCATATCGAGAAACACGACGGCGGCAGGATCGTCGTCGACGGTGTCGAATTGAGCAACCGCATGGCCGACATCAACAGCGTGCGCTGCGAGGTCGGGATGGTCTTTCAGAGCTTCAACCTCTTTCCGCACCTCTCGGTTGCCGAGAACTGCATGCTGGCTCCGATCAAGGTTCGCGGCATCTCGCAAGCGGAAGCGCGCGATCGCGCACTCGGCCTGCTGCGGAAGGTCCGCATCCAGGATCAGGCGGACAAGTATCCCGCGCAATTGTCGGGTGGCCAGCAGCAACGCGTCGCCATCGCGCGGGCGCTGTGCATGCAGCCCAAGATCATGCTGTTCGACGAACCGACGTCCGCTCTCGACCCCGAGATGGTCAAGGAAGTGCTGGACACCATGGTCGAGCTGGCGCGAGACGGAATGACGATGGTCTGCGTGACGCACGAGATGGGGTTCGCCCGCGAGGTCGCCGATCGGGTCGTCTTCATGGATCGCGGAAGCATCGTGGAGGAAGCGGATCCGGAGACATTCTTCCGGGCTCCGCGCACGGAACGGGCGAAGGGTTTCCTGAACCAGATCATCCACTAGGATCCCGCTCGGCCGAGACCAAGCGCCGTCGGTGACGGGCACCGGCTCGGCGCGTTGGTCCACGGTCCCCGCTTCGAGACATATTGCCATTAGACTCCCCGCCGCAAACGTGGAGAATACCCCCGCACGTTACGTGCGCAGTGCACACCAAGATGCGCCAGGGGAAACAAAATGCCGGCTGCCTTCCCGTCGTCCCTACCCACCATCCCGACCGCTCCTTTGACCGCCCGGATGCGCGATGCGTTGCGCGCGATCGTCGGCGAGAAGGGCCTCATCGAGGACGAGCACGGCAAGCAGCCGTTCGTGACGGACTGGCGTGGATTGCTGGTCGGCGGCGCGGGCGCCGTCGTTCGTCCTGGCAGCACCGAGGAAGTCTCGAACGTCGTTCGGCTTTGCCACGAGCACGGCGTCGCGATCGTGCCGCAGGGTGGCAACACCGGCCTGATGGGCGGGGCCACGCCCTGGCCGGCGCACACCGGCATCGTGTTGTCGCTCGGCCGCATGAACCGCGTGCTGGACGTCGATGCCGTCGGTTACGCAATGACGGTCGAGGCCGGCTGCGTTCTCCAGACGCTTCAAGAGACCGCAGCCCGTCACGACAGGTTCCTGCCCCTCAGCCTTGGCGCCCAGGGCTCGTGCATGATCGGCGGCAATCTGTCGACGAACGCTGGCGGCGTGCAGGTGCTCCGCTATGGCAATGCCCGCAATCTCGTCTTGGGGCTCGAAGTCGTGCTGGCCAACGGAGATGTCTGGGACGGACTACGCGCGCTCAAGAAGGACAACACGGGCTACGACCTCAAGCACCTTTTCATGGGCGCCGAGGGAACGCTGGGCATCATCACGAAGGCCGTCCTCAAGCTGTGGCCGGCGCCGAAGGACGTCTGCACGGCGTGGCTGGCGATCCGCGATCCGCGCGCGGCGCTGGAGATCCTGTCCGATGCCCATGCGGCATCAGGGGACAATGTCGGCTCCTGCGAGCTGATGAGCCGCAGCGCCATCGACATGGTGCTGCGCCATATTCCCGGCACCCAGGATCCTCTCGAGGCGGACACGCCATGGTACCTCCTGCTTGAATGGTCGTCCTCGCGGGCCCGACAGGATGGGACCGAGGGCATGACCGAGAAGCTGGAGCAGTTTCTCGCCGATCAGCTCGAGGCCGGCCGTGTGCTCGACGCGGTGATCGCGCACACCGGAAATCAATCACGCAACATGTGGCGCATCCGGGAAAGCGTCG
Organism: Bradyrhizobium sp. Mp27; assembly: GCF_029953005.1. Taxonomy (NCBI): domain Bacteria; kingdom Pseudomonadati; phylum Pseudomonadota; class Alphaproteobacteria; order Hyphomicrobiales; family Nitrobacteraceae; genus Bradyrhizobium; species Bradyrhizobium sp. Mp27. The sequence continues at coordinate 44,825 of NZ_JASAUS010000009.1, forward strand.
CCGAGGCCTCCCGTGCCGAGGGGCCGGGACTGAGCTACGACGTGTCGGTGGCCATCTCCAGGATTCCCGGGTTCATCGACCAGGGGCTCAAGGCCGTGTTCGACATTCTCCCGACCATTCGCCCCTATCCTTTGGGGCACATCGGCGATGGCAATCTGCATTTCTCGTTCATGGGCCCCAAAGGCATGGATCAGCAGACGCTGACCCAATATTCGTCCGCCATCACGCGGGCCGTGAACGATCTCATCACCTCGATGGGCGGCTCGATTTCGGCGGAGCACGGCATCGGCATCGACAAGCTCGACGAGCTCAGTCACTACCGTTCGAAGACCGAGCTCGACATCATGCGCACCATCAAGCGCGCGCTCGATCCGCAAAACATCATGAATCCGGGCAAGGTGCTGCGGCTGTGATGAGGTGACGCTTCGCCGCCTTGTCTCCGGCTGCGTCGATGTCAGAGCGGTAGCAGAACACGAATACTCGCCTTGGACGCACGACCAAGTCCGTTTCGCCTTCCGCATCGCACTAACCCACGGCTTCATTCGCCGTTGTTATTCGACACGCCAGCGCTATTGTGCGCGGGCGGCGCAGCCGCGGCATTCATCCAATAATTCAGATTATGAGAGAATCGCATGAAATTCATTACAACCTGGAGTGTACCTCAAGGCACCTTCAATGCGGCCGTCAGCCGTTTTCTGGAAACCGGCGGAGCGCCACCCGAAGGCGTCAAGATGCTGGGCCGGTGGCATGGCATGAACGGACAGGGATTTGCGATCTCTGAATCGAGCGATCCAAAGGCGATGTATCGCTGGCTCGCGCAGTGGGCTGACCTGCTCCCATTGACCGTCACACCCTGTCTGGAGGATGGCGACGCGGGCGAAGTGATGGCCTCGCTGCCCAAGCGCTAATCGTCAATCCTCATGCCATTGCCGCCGAAGACCGGCGGCAGTGGCATGCCCCGCAGGTTTAAAATGTCGATCTGTCCGGAAGGCGTGGCCGCTCCCGTCTGGCGGCTTACAGGAAATGTGTTTGTGGGTATTTCGATAGGGTCGTCGGTGACGGCCGCGATTCCTTTAGCGCTCAGGTGGCGGGCGCGGAATCACCCATTGCTCGAGGCGATCGATTGATGCCTCCCGTTCATGCTGGCCCAACCAAATCGTAAAGAGAACCAGCGCGGCGGCGAGAGCCCCGATGCCGAAATACAGGTTCCTCATGCGCGTTTGAATGCGCAGCGCCGCGAATGGTTCCGTCCATCACGACTTTCACCGCGCCGCTCCACGAGGAGCGAAGCGACGAAGCAATCCAGACGGCCTCCGCGGGTAAAGTCCGGATTGCTTCGCGGAGCCCGTCATCGGGACTTCGCGCGCCCCCGGTTGCTCGCCATGACCGCAACCTACGGTCTGATCGTCATGTTCTCCGGCGGCCCGGCCTTTCGCAGCGGCTCGGCGAGCCTTGCGAACTCGCACAGCAGCGACCGCGTCTTGCGCGGATCGATGATCTCCTCGACCCAGAATTTTTCGGCGGAGCGGAACGGCGAGCGCAGCTTGTTGAGACGTTCCTCGATCTCCTTCAGCTTACCCGCCTTGTCCTCGGCCGCATCGATGTCGGCGCGGTAGGCGGCTTCGATGCCGCCCTCGAGCGGCAGCGAGCCCCAATAGGCCGAGGGCCAAGCGTAGCGGATCGAGAATCGGTCGGCCGGCTGATGCACCACGCCGGCGACGCCGAAGGCGTTGCGCAGGATCACGGTGCACCAGGGCACGGTGGTCTGGTTGACCGCGGCCATGGCGCGGACGCCGTGGCGGATGGTCGCCGCCTTCTCGGCATCGAGGCCGATCATGAAGCCCGGGCAGTCCATGAGATAGACGATCGGCAGGTGAAAGGTTTCGGCGAAGTCGACCCAGCGCACCACCTTCTGGCACGCATCCGCGGTCCACGAGCCGCCGTAGTGGAAGCTGTCGCTGGCGAGCACCATCACCGCCCTGCCCTCAAGCCGGGCGAGACCGACGATGATTGGCTTGCCGAAATTCTGGCGACCTCGAAGAACGAGCCCTTGTCGACGACCGATTCGACGATCGGCCGCATCTTGTAGACCTGCTTGCGGTTGCGCGGCACCGCATTCATCAGCGCTTCTTCGGTGCGCTCCGGATTGTCGGTGCAGGGCAAGGTCGGCGGCAGCTCGTAGACCGATGACGGCAGATAAGAGAGGAAACGCCGCGCGCAGGCGAACGCCTCTTCCTCCGTATCGACGGCGTGATCGACCGCGCCGGCGCGAGTCTGGATGTCGGCACCGCCGAGCTCCTCCTTGGTGAGGTCCTGCCCCAGCGCCTTCACCACCGGCGGCCCCGCGACGAACATCGCGGACTTCCGGGTCATGATGGAATAGTGGCTGGCGGCAAGGCGCGCCGCGCCAAGGCCAGCGACCGAGCCGAGACCGAGTGCGACGACCGGCACGCGCGACAAATTCTCCGTCGTGAAGCGATACCAGCGCGTGCCGCCGATGCCGCCCGGCAAGTTGGCCGCGCCCTTGGTTTCGATGGTCTTGACCGAGCCGCCGCCGCCGGAGCCCTCGATGATGCGGACGATGGGCAGACGGAAATCATGCGCCATCTCCTCCGCCATCAACGGCTTGGCCGAGATCGACGCATCGGCCGAGCCGCCGCGGACGGTGAAATCGTCGCCGACCACGACGACCGTGCGGCCTTCGACGCGCGCACGGCCGAACACGCAGTTCGCCGGCGTCAACTTCTGCAACTCGCCGCTGGAATCGTACTCACCGATACCGGAGACGGCACCGATCTCGTGAAAGCTGCCGCCGTCGATCAGTCTGTCGATGCGCTCCCGAACAGTCAGTCGGCCCTGGTCATGCTGACGCTTGACCTTGTCAACGCCGCCCATCTCCAGCGCGAAGGCTTCGCGCCGGGCTAGCTCGTCGAGTTCCGGCTTCCAGTTCATTCACTCCCTCCGAATTGATCGGCTTGTTATTGTTATGCACGGCCATTGCGACCGGTTTGCGCGAGAGGCGGTTGTTGAAGACGTCGCCTTCCGCGCCCTCCATCAGGCTGCCGAGCGAGCGGCCGAGCGCGAGCATCAGCGGCGCGACCTCTCCATGCAGGCGCTGCTCGTCATACATCGACGACAGAAGGCCGATCGTGATGACGACGAAGGTCTGGTACTGCGGCGACCAGATCGGCACCGCGAGCCCGTTGATGTGCGGGCTCCACAGACCGCAGGCCACGACATAGCCGTGCTCGCGCAGCGACTGCCGGTTGGCCTCGATGCGCGGCCGCAGGATTTTCGCAGCCTCGGGGGCTTCCCGCTCCATGTCCGCGATGAAGGTGTCGCCGACCTCCGGCGCCAGCGCCGCGGTGTAGGCCGCGCCCGCGGCCGTCGAGGCCATCGAGATGCGGCTGCCGGTGCCCTCATGCAGGCCGAGCGCCGTCGCCGAGCGCGCGAACTGGAGATAGACCAGATGGAAGCGATCGGGGACGACGAAGCCGACAGTGCCTGGCAATTGCTCGGCGACTTCCTGCAGCCGCTGCCGGATCATGCTGCGCAGCTGCGCACCCTTCATCATCGAGGCGCTCATCGCCACCGCGCTCGGACCGATGCGATACTTTTGGTCGCGCGGCAGGTACACGAGTTGCCCCATCCGCGTCAGCGTGTGCGTGAGCCGCGACACCGTCGAGCGCGGCAAGCCGCAGCGATTTGAAATCTCGAGATTGCCGAGCCGGGCCTCGTGGCCCTCGAAGCATCGCAACACGTCGAACGCGCGCGACACCACCTGGATGACATCACCCTCGCCGGCATCGCCAGCGAGCGCACCTTGCCTGCTTAACCGCTCCGATCGTCGTCCCATGTTCCCTACCGTTCGTTCCGCGCTGCGGAATTAAATTCCACTTGCAGACGACGCTACCTCAGGCATTTTGCGACGACAACAAAAAGGCGATGGCATGCCAGAAATTAAGATCGTCACGGAGGTCGCGGGTCGCATCTGCGCAACTCCCGTGCAAGTTGGAGGAACCGTTGCGGATGGCGATGACGTTGTAGTCGTCGAAGCCATGAAGATGGAGATACCTGTGCCCTCGCCCGCGAGCGGCACGATCACATCGCTGCTCGTCAAGCTCGACGACGTCGTCGCCGAAGGACAGGCGATCGCGATCGTCGCGAACTGACTGCATTATCCGTGGCTTCCGCGACAATCTGTCTGCCTCATCGCCGCGTTCGCGGTACGGCGTTGCCATCGCTTGATCGCGATGACATGATCCGTTTCAAACAAAAATCTGTTTCAAACAAAGAATGAAACTCTTCGCGGCAAACGCGAGGATCATTGGAGGGAAACATGCTTCGTGGGCTGACCATGCTCGCGCCTGCCTTGGTTGCGGGCATTTCTTTTGCGTCTACAAGCTATGCAATCGCCGAAGACATCAAGCTGCCGGCGACATTGACGTTCACCGCCTATGACACCGGCACCGCCGGCTTCAACATCGCGGTCGGCGTCGGCAAGATGATGAAGGACAAATACGGCACCGATGTGCGCGTGCTGCCCGCAGGCAACGACGTCGCGCGGCTAGCACCATTGCGCGCCAAGCGCGCGGCGTCATCCGCGATGGGATCTGGCACCTATTTCGCGCAGGAAGGCGTGTTCGAGTTCGGCTCGAAGGAATGGGGCCCGCAGCCGCTCCAGATCATGCTCTCGAGCGTCGATTGCAATTGCGGTTCGCTTGGGGTCGCAGCCGATAGTGGCGTGAAAGATCTGAAAGACCTGAAAGGCAAGCGCGTGGGCTTCGTGGTCGGCTCGCCCGCGCTGAACCAGAACTCGCTCGCGGTTCTCGCCTTCGCAGGCCTGACGCAGAAGGACGTCAAGGTCGTCGAGTTCGCGAGCTACGGCGCGATGTGGAAAGGCCTGATCAACAACGACACCGACGCCGCCTTCGGCACCACCATCACCGGCCCGGCCAAGGAAGCCGAGACCTCGCCGCGCGGCCTGGTCTGGCCGCCACTGCCCGCCAAGGACAAGGAGGGCTGGGCGCGGATGCAGAAGGTCGGCTCGTTCTTCTTCCCGCAGACGGCAACCTGCGGTGCCGGCATCACGCCGGAGAAGCCGATCGAGCTCGGCAACTACCCCTACCCGATCTTCGTCGCCTATGCCTCGCAACCGGCCGACCAGGTCTATGCGATGACCAAGGCGATGATCGTCAACTACGACGCCTACAAGGATTCCGCACCCGGCGCCGGCGGGCTCGCCGCCGACCGCCAGACCAAGAACTGGGTCGTGCCCGTGCATCCCGGCGCGGTGAAGGCCTTGAAAGAAGCCGGGCAATGGTCTGACGCGCAGGACGCCCACAACAACAAGCTGTTCAAGCGACAGGAAGTGCTTGGCGCGGCATGGGCGGATTACGGCAAGTCCAATCCGCCATCTGACGAGAAGGCCTTCCTCGACGGATGGATGAAGGCGCGCGCCACGGCGCTGGCCAAGGCCGACATGCCGAACGGGTTTGACTGACCGTCAAGCTGCCTGCCGCAGAACTGTTTGAGGAGAGCGCCGATGTCAGAGACTGCGGCAGCGCCGGCGACGAAGGTTGAGTTCGCAGATCCGCATCTCGGTGCCGCCGCCGATCTGCAGGAAGCCGAGGTCACGCGCGTCCGCACATTGAAGGGCGCGTGGCGCTGGGTGTTGATGGCGGCCACCGCGGCCACCATTCTGTTGTGTGTGAATCAGCAATTCTCGCTGCGCTTCTTCATCGACTACACCCAGCTCAACACCGAATATTTCTACCTGCTGATCGCGTTGATGCTGCCGTTCACCTTCCTGATCTTTCCGGGATCGGAGAAGGCGCCGCTCGACCGCATCCCCTGGTACGACCTGCTGCTGTTCGCCGCGACCTTCGGTTCGGCGATCTGGCTGATGCTCAACATCCGCAAGGCCGCGCAATTCGGCTGGGAGTTCGATGGCGCGCCGGGCAACGTCATCGCCGCCGGACTCGTGATGTGGTTCGTGCTGATGGAGGCGCTACGGCGCACCGGCGGCTGGAGCCTGCTGCTCAGCGTGCTGCCCTTCACGCTCTATCCGCTGTTTGCGGACTCTTCCTGGCTCGGGCCGTTCCGCGGCACGCAATCGACGCTGCAACAGACCACGTCCTATCACATGCTCTCCGGTGAGAGCCTGCTCGGCATTCCCATCCAGGCCTTTGCCGACACCGTGATCGGCTTCCTCGTCTTCGGCACCGCGCTGATGATGACGGGCGCGGGCAAATTCTTCATCAACATCGCCTTCGCGATGTGCGGTACCTTCCGCGGCGGCGCGGCAAAAGTCTGCGTGTTTGCATCCGGCCTGCTCGGCACCGTCGGCGGCAGCATCGTCTCCAATGTTCTGACCGCCGGAACGATGACGATCCCGGCAATGAAAAAGACCGGCTTCACCCCGTCCTATTCCGGTGCGATCGAGGCCTGCGCCTCGACCGGCGCCGTGCTGGCCCCGCCGGTGCTGGGCGCCACCGCCTTCGTCATGGCGCAGTTCATGAACACGGGTTATGCCGACGTCGCGCTCGCCGCCACCATCCCCTCGATCCTCTATTATGTCGGCCTGTTCGCGCAAGTCGACGCCTATGCCGCCCGCCACAAGCTGAAGGGCCTGCCGCGCGCCGAACTGCCGCGCTTCTGGGACGCTTTCAAAGAGGGCTGGTATTATCTCTTCGTGATCGTCGTGCTCGTGGTGATGCTGCTCTACTTCAAGCGCGAGAGCCACGCGCCGTTCTATGCCTCCGTGCTGCTCGTGATCCTGCATCAATGGTCCGGGCCGGCGCGCTGGAGGCTCGGCAATACGCTGGTGCTCGCCGGTTCGATCGCGGCAACGGCTGCGATGTTCTGGTTCGGCGTGCTCAACGCGGCGCTGTGGGGCATGTGCCTGTTGGCGGCGTTGAACGAATTCTTCCCCGGCAAGAACTGGGGCGGCGCGCGCTGGCTGCATTTCCTCGAACTCAACGGCAAGACCTTCGTCGAGCTGATCGCGATCCTCGCCGGTTGTGGCCTCTTGATCGGCGCCTTCTCGCTCACCGGCGTGATCTCGAGCCTCGCCAACGACCTGCTCAGCATCGCCGGGGGTGATGCCTTCCTGCTGCTGATCATGTGCGCCATCACCAGCCTGATCCTCGGGCTCGGGCTGACCACGACCTCCTGCTACATCTTCCTGGCCATCCTGGTGGCGCCGGCGCTGGAGAAGCTCGGGCTGAACAAGATGGCGGTGCACATGTTCATCTTCTACTGGGGCATGCTGTCCTCGATCACGCCCCCGGTGGCGATCGCCTCCTTCGCGGCGGCCGGCATCGCCGGTGCGCCCGCGATGAAGACGGGCTGGGAGAGCATGTGGGTCGGCAGCATCATCTATTTCATCCCGTTCTTCTTCGTGCTCAATCCGGCGCTGCTGCTTCAGGGCAGCAACCCGTATCTGGAGGCATTCGGGCTGACCGGACTTGCCTGCTTCGGCATCGTCTTCATCTGCGGCGGCATCCAGGGCTACCAGGCTTTCGTGGGCGACCTTCGCGGCGCGGGCCTGATGGAGTGGCCTTTGCGGGTGCTGCTGGTGATCGGCGGTTTCGTCGTGGCCACCCCGGGCGGCGGGATCATGCCGCTGTCGCAAATGCAGGTCACGCTGCTGGGCCTCGCGATCCTGGTGCCCACGGTTTTGATCGCCCTGCTGCTGGTCCGGCGGCAGGCCGCGGTGCCGGACGGGTTGCGCGTGCCCTGATTGCGTTGCACAAAGACAGGCGATGACAACGCTTTCGCCTCTCGCCTCCGCCTGGACCCGCTCGAAGCCGCCCTTGCTGCGGTTTCTGGGCAATTGTCTCAACGAATTCTCGGCCGAGACCTCCGGCCACGTCGCCGACTACATCCCCGAGCTGAGCAAGGCCGACCCTGCCCATTTTGGCATCAGCCTCGCGACCCTGGACGGCCATGTCTACGAGGTCGGCGACAGCCGGGTGCCCTTCACCATCCAGTCGATGTCAAAGCCGTTCGTGTTCGCGCTGGCGCTGGACCTCCTGGGCGCCGGCCGCGTCGAGAGCGCGATCGGCGTCGAGCCCTCGGGCGATCCCTTCAACTCGATCCGGCTCAATTCCGAGAACCATCCGTTCAACCCGATGGTCAATGCCGGCGCGATCGCCTGCACCGGGCTGATCCATGACAGCAAGGGCCCGGACGCCTTCGAGCAGATCCGGCTTGCGCTCAGCCGTTTTGCGGGGCGCGATCTCGCGGTGGACGAGGCCGTTTACAGCTCGGAGAGCCAGACCGGCGACCGCAACCGCGCCATCGGCTACCTCCTCAAGACCAATGCGGTGATCTCGGACAATGTCGCTGATGTCCTCGACGTATATTTCCGGCAATGCGCGGTGCTGGTCACGGCGCGTGACATCGCGGTGATGGCGGCGACGCTCGCCAACCGCGGCGTCAATCCCGTGACGGGCGAGCAGGTGCTGACGCCCTACGCGATCTCGCGCACGCTGTCGGTGATGACGTCGTCGGGTATGTACGACTATGCCGGCGAGTGGATCTACCGGATCGGCATCCCCGCCAAGAGCGGCGTCGGCGGCGGCATCCTGGCCGCACTCCCTGCCCGCCTCGGCCTCGGCAGCTATTCGCCGAAGCTCGACAAGCACGGCAACAGCGTGCGCGGCATCAAGGTCTGCGAGGCGCTGTCCTCGCATTACGACCTGCACATGCTCAACCGCAGCGACGACGCGCGCAACGCCGTCATCGCCGACTACGACATCGGCAAGAGCCCGTCGCGGCGCGTGCGCCGGCCGCAGGAGCGCGAGATTCTGGCCGGGCATGAGCAGGAGGTGCGGGTCATCGAGCTGGTCGGCACGCTGTCGCTGTCGGCCGTGGACTATGTCTCGCGCCGGCTGGCCGGACAGCCCCGGCCGCAAATCGTGATCTTCGATCTCCACCGCGTCACCTCCACCACGCGCGCCGGGGCGCGGCTCGTGGCCGAGGCGTTCGAGGAACTGGCGGCGCTGAACGTGACCGTCGTACTGTCAGGGGTCAGGCGTGCGTCGAAGGAATGGGACAGCCTGCGGGAATGGACGGCGGAGCTGAAGAACGTCCGCGACTTCTATCTGCTCGACACCGCGATCGAATGGGCGGAAGACCAGATCGTCTACCGCTATGGCGGCTCGATCGATTTCCACGAGACCACCGAGCTTGCCGAACAGCCGCTGCTATCAGGCATGAGCGAGGAAGAGCTGACCGACCTCGCCTCGATCTGCACGATCCGGACGTTTCCATCCGGCGCAAAGATCATCACGACAGGCGCCCCCGCCGATTTCCTGTTCTTCCTGCGCAGCGGCGCCGTGCATGTCACCCTGCCCGACGGCGTGCGGCTCGCGACGCTGACCGCCGGCATGGCCTTTGGCGAGATGGCGCTGCTGGAGCCGACGCGTTCGGCTGACGTGTTCGCGGACATGGCGGCGACCGCATTCGAGGTGCCGCTGAAGGATTTCGAGCGCTTCCGCAAGCAGCACCCGCGCGCCTCCGAGCGCATCATGCGCAATCTGGCGCAGCTGCTCGCCGACCGCCTGATCGTCGCCAATGCCAAGGTCGACATTCTGACGTCGACGTAAGCGCGCTGATCCGTGTCAGCGGCTCGCGGCTTCGCTCAGCCGTCGCTTGATCTTGGCCGCGCTCGCCTTGAGCAATTCGGACGGCTGCTGGCCAGTCGCCGCGCAAAGGCAAGCCCAGTAGTAGATGACGTCGCCGAGCTCATCGACGAGGCCCGCCTTGTCGAGCCAGTCATCGCGCAGCAGCTTCTTGATGTGGTCGGCGACCTCGCCGGATTCGCCGGCGAGGCCGAGCCCGAGATAGGACAGCCGCTCGTTGGACGGATGCTCATCGACTTTCGCAATGCTCGCGGCCCAGACCGCGTATTCATCGATCGTCATCGGCAAACCTCGCCACAGTTTTGGATCAGCCCACCACTTCGGTGACGGGCTGGAGGTCGATTTCAAAAGTCTCCAGAAATTTCGAGGTCATGATGTAGAAGCCGACCGAAAGCTGGAGCTCGACCAGCGCGGCCGGTGTCAGCTTCGATGCGATCGCCTTGAACGTCGCATCCGTCGGCTTCTTCAGCTTCACGATCTCGTCGGTGAAGGCGAGTGCGGCGCGCTGCACCTCGTTGAAGCAGGTCGCGGCCTGCCAGTTCTCCAGCGCTTCGTTCTGCTCGTCGGTGACGCCGACATTCTTGCCGATGCGCTTGTGCGCGACGATCTCATACGGCGCCTCGCACAAAATGCCGGTCCGGGTGATCGCGAGCTCGCGCACGATGGGATCGAGCTCGCCCTTGTGGCGAATAGCTCCGCCGAGCCGGCAGTATTGCTCAAAGTAGCTCGGCGAGTGCGCCATCATGCGGAAGATGTTGGCGTTGCGGTTCTTGTCGAGAATTTCGCGGGTACGGTCGGACGCCTTGAACGGGTCGCTGTAGTTGATGCGGGCCATGATTTACCTAAAGATTTCCTTGAAGATTTCCCTGCGCCTTTGATGCTTTTTGTCGTTAGCGGCGAGAGTTCCACGAAACTGTATTCTGGCGTGACCGCAACAGCAACATCATCGAGTCAAAATGCCGCCGCATTGCTGATCGACCTTGGCACAGTCGATATTCGCCGCGTGGGGACAAATCACGGTGAATACTCGCAAGGGGTGTTCCGAGTAAAAAACAATTGACCGTCGGGTGCGCTAGCCGCGCAACGATGAGTCACGCCCAAGTCTAGGGAGAAAAAGGCATGAAGGAAGCCACCAAGGGGGCGGCCTCGGGAGCGCTCGCGCATATGCTGGCGGTGACGGCGATGCTCGTCATCGCCAGCATCCTGTTCTACGGGCGTTGAGTTAAGCGTTGTTGCGTTAAGCGTTTCAGAGTTTTCGTCATTCCGGGGTGGTCCTCGCACAGGCCAGACCCAGAATTCCCGTTCCAGGTTCGGTCCCTTGGACCGCCCCCGAATGACGAATCCCTCTCCCCGCCCTTGGTGGCCGTAGCCCGGATGAAGCGAAGCGCAATCCGGGAAAGTCTATCCGCGAGGTGAGAACCCCGGATTTCGCTGCGCTCCATCCGGGCTACGGGTGACCATCCAACTATTTCTCCTTGGCGAAGAACGGCACGAGCTTGCCGGCAAACGGTTTGAAGCTCGCAGTCACGGCATCGCCGATGGCAAGCCCGTCGTCGCCATGGGCCATCATACGAAAACCCTCGGCACAATCGACCAGCAGGATGTTGTAGGGCACGTGCGCCCGGATCTCGGGCGTGGCGGCGCGGCAGACCAGCGAGGTCGCATAGACCCTGCCCTTGCCGCTGGCGCGCGCATCGCGCGGATCGGGCGCGCCGCAGGCCGCGCAGAAGGCGCGATGGAAATACTGCACATGGCCGCATGCGCCGCAGGTCTGAAAGGTGATGGCCTGCTCACCCTTGGTCCAGTCCGCGATTCGTTCACTCATCGCACGCGCTCCAGAAACATGCTCACGTGGGACGACAGCACGCCGCCGTCGCCGTGCAGCAGCGCGATCGATGCGTCGCGCACCTGGCGGCTAGCCGCCCGCCCCGTCATCTGCAAATGCGCCTCGACCAGATGCGCCATCGCGCCGCCGACGCCGCAATGGCCATAGCTGAGCAGGCCGCCATGGGTGTTGAGCGGCATCGCGCCGTCGCGACTGAAATGGCCTGATCGCACGCGCGCAGCCGCCTCGCCGCGGCCGGCAAGGCCGAGGTCCTCCAGCAGCATGGCGAGCGTGATCGTAAAGCTGTCGTAGATCGCGGCGTAGCGCACGTCGGAGATCGCAAGGCCGGTGGCCTCCCTGGCGCGGGCGATGGAGATTTCGGCACCGAGCTCGCTGAGCGCGGGCGCGGCCGTGACATGCTGATGGGTATGCGCCTGGGCGCAGCCGCGGATGCGCACGCCGGCCTCGCCGGTCCGCTCGCGGCTGATCACGAAGGCCGCACCACCGTCGGACACCGGGCAGCAGTCGAGCAGCTTGAGCGGCATCGCCACGGGCTTGGACGCCATGACATCGGCGACCGTGATGGGATCGTGGAATTGCGCGCCGGGATGGGTACAGGCATGTGCGCGCATCAGCACCGCGAATTCGGCGAGGTCCTCTTCCGTCACGCTGTATTCGTGCATGTAGCGGGTGGCGACCAGGCCGTAATAAGCGGGAATGGTCGGGCCGAGCGGCACCTCGTAGTCGGGATGACCGACCTGCGCCAAAGCCTGGATCGAAGCGTCACGGCTCTGCCCGGTGAGCCGGTTCTCGCCGGCGACGACGAGGACGTTGCGCGCGACACCCGCCTCGACGAGGTGATGTGCCAGCATGGTCATAGCAAGGCCCGTCGCGCCGCCGACCTGCACGGCATGCGCGTAGGACGGGCGGATGCCAAAATGCTCGGCGAAGACGGTCGCCAGCATGATGTGCGGCGAGACGGTTGAGTAGCCGCAGAGGATGCCGTCGATCTCGGCACGCTTGAGGCCGGCGTCGTCGAGCGCGGCTTGTGCGGCCCGGCTCATCAGGTCGAGCGAGGATGAGCCTTCGTGCTTGCCGTAGGGTGTGAGGCCGACGCCGGTGATGAAGCTCATGGTGACGTTCGTGCTCCTGCGATCTGGTAGCGGCGCGCTACTGCAACACCATCTCTACCCGGCGGTTCCGCGCACGGCCCGCGTCGGTTGCGTTGTTACCGAGCGGCGCATAGCTGGCGACGCCGGCGGCCGACAGCCGCTTCGGATCGACCTTGTACGTCGTCGCCAGGGCATCCACGACCGTTTGCGCCCGTGCTTTCGACAGGGCCAGATTGGCGTCCAGCGCGCCCTGGTTGTCGGTGTGCCCGACAATATGGACCTTGAGAGATCCATCGGACTGGAGCAACTGTGCCATCTGGTCGAGTTGAGCTTTCGACTCCGGCTTGATGACGGATTTACCCGTATCGAAGTACAGGCCGTACAGCGCCACCGTGCCCTCGGCCTGCAAGCCCTTCGTCAGGGCCTTCACGTCCACCACCACCTTGTCGGACTCCATCGCCTTGGCCTCGACGATCTCCACGATGGTGGCCACGTACTTGCCGGACAGTGCAACCGTTCCCGGCTTCGCCGTGACAATCGCGACATGCAGCATTGCCCCGGATGCGTTCACGGTCCCGTACCAGTAGCGCTCGGTCCCGGCTTCCTGCCATTGCTGGAGCAAGGTGATGGGGGTCCACCCTTCAAGTTGGGCCTTTGGCAGCGACGGATTAGCCGGCAGCCTGCGAAGCTGGCCGAAGTCGCGCGCCCCGCAGTCCTCGGCGCAGCTATCTAGCCTCGCCGCACCAGCGCGCTCCAACGCCTGCTCGTAATTGCGCTGAACCTCCAGCGCCGATTTGCCAGCCGGTGCAAGGTAGAACAAGCGAGTGACACGGCCCTCGACTTTCACGACCTCGCCATTCTGGCTCCCCCGCGGCATCCCGACCTGATCGAAGCCCTGGACGTCCTGCGCCACCAGCCAGGAGCCGGCATAACGACTGATCAGCGCGTGGTCGCGGGCATCGGGCGCATCGGCCGGCATCGCAGCACGAGCGACGGCAGGCGCGAGCACGATGCTGCACGCGATCATGAGCAGACGGGTGAAGACGATCATGAGAAGGTCCATTTACGAGTTCGGGGAGCGACGGCGCTTTGATGCAGGCCCACGGATCTTGTCCAACAATGGATACATTTTCACGACTGCGCCGCCGCAGGGCACGAATCTAGCCGGTCCCTACTGGCCGGCAATAGCCCTGGTGACACCGTCGCGGACCATGGCGGCGATCTCGTCCGGGGAGTAGCCGACCTCACGCAGAATCTCCGCGCCGTGCTCGTTGAGCCGCGGCGCGAGCCGCACCGGCTCCGCCTCGGTCTCCGACCAGGTCGCCGTCACCTTCATGCTGCGGATCGGGCCTTCGGTCGGATGGTTCACGACCGGGAAGAAGCCGGTGGCTTCCAGATGCTCGTCGTGCAGGATGGACGCGAGGTCGTGCATCGGCATCACGGGCACGTCGGCCTTGGTCAGCAAATCGATCCACTCGGCCGTGGTGCGCGTCTCGAAGATGCGCGCGAGCTCGGCATAGACGACGTCGATATTGGCGGCACGGCCGGCGAAGGTCGCGAATTTGGGGTCGGCGCGCAGATCGTCGCGGCTCGTTGCCTTGAAGAAGTTCTCCCACTGCTTGTCGTTGTAGACGATGACGCTGAGATAGCCGTCCGAGGTCTTGTAGGGCCGGCGGTCGCGCGAGAGGTGACGGGCATAGCCGCCCTTGTCGAGCGGCGGCTCGTAGGTGAGCCCGCCCATGTGGTCGCCCATGACGAAGCCGGCCATGGTCTCGAACATCGGGATGTCGACGCGCTGGCCGCGGCCGGTGCGATCCCGATGCACGAGGCTGGCGCAGATCGCGCCGACCGCAGTGAGACCGACGATGCGGTCGACCAGCGCATTGGGCACATAGCGCGGCACGCCATCACCTGTCTGCGCCATCAAGGCGGGCAGCGCGGTCGCGCCCTGGATCAAATCGTCATAGGCAGGTTTTGCTGCATAGGGCCCGTCCTGGCCGAAGCCGAACACGCCGGCATAGACGAGGCGCGGGTTGATTGCGGAGACGACGTCGTAGCCGAGCTGAAGCCGCGCCATCGCCTGCGGGCGGACATTGTAGACGAGAACGTCGGCGTCCTTCAGCAGCCGCAGCACGGCATCGCGGCCGGCGGGCTTCTTCAGGTCGAGACAGATCGAGCGCTTGCTGCGGTTGGTGTTGAGGAACACCGGGCCCATGCCGGCATGGCGCATCGGACCGATCAGGCGAGTGACGTCGCCGTCGAGCGACTCCACCTTGATCACGTCGGCACCGTAATCGCCGAGCATCTGGGTCGCATAGGGACCCATCAGCACGGTGGTCATATCCACGACCTTGATGCCCTTCAGCGGCCCCATCCGTTCGCTCCCGATTGCGCGGGCTCAACCTGGCCCTGCGATTTCGGTCCAGCTAAGGGCAGCGGCGCGGCACGCGCAAGGGCGGCCGGGGTATGGCCGCATGCGCGGGCCGATGCGGCTGCTATTTCTTCTGGCGGGATTCGCGGATCTTGATGAGACGGTCGAGCTCATCGTTCTGCTGGTTGATCCGGTCGGCGATCCGCGACTCGTTCTGCTCACCGGAGGCGGCCGCGGCCTGCTCGATGAGCTGCCGGATATTGTCCTCGAGGATCGCGATGCGATCGTTGAGTGCGTCTATCGACAGCGAGTCTTCGTAGTCATTGCCCATGGTGCATTCCCTGCCAATCAATAAAGAGCCGCAGGATGGGCAAAGTGTAGCGTGCCCACCATGATCTAGCGCAACAAAAAGGTGGGCACGGCGCAAACGCGCCCTTGCCCACCCTACGAGACCTTACTTCAGCGGCTCCAGCACCGAGACGTAGTTGGCAACCGCCGCGCCGCCCATATTGAAGATACCGCCAAGCTTGGCATTTTTCAGCTGCATGCCCTCGGGCGCCTGGCCGGCGAGCTGCATCGCGGTCATCACGTGCATGGAGACGCCGGTGGCGCCGATCGGGTGGCCCTTGGCCTTCAATCCGCCGGACGGATTGACCGGCAGCTTGCCGTCCTTGAGCGTCCAGCCTTCCTTGATGGCACGGGCGCCCTGCCCCTTCGGCGTCAGGCCCATCGCTTCGTACTCGATCAGCTCGGCGACGGTGAAGCAGTCATGGGTCTCGACGAAGGAGAGATCGGTGAGCGCAACGCCCGCCTTCTCCAGCGCGCGCTGCCAGGCAACCGTGCAGCCCTCGAACTGGAGGATGTCGCGCTTGGACATCGGCAGGAAGTCCTGGGCGTGCGCGGTGGCGCGGAAACCGATCGACTTGCTCATGCCCTTGGCGGTCTCGGCGTCGGCCAGCACCAGCGCCGCGGCGCCGTCGGAGACCAGCGAGCAGTCGGTACGCTTCAGGGGACCCGCGACGTAAGGGTTCTTCTCGCTCTCGGCGCGGCAGAACTCGAAGCCAAAGTCCTTGCGCATCTGGGCGAAGGGGTTGGCGACGCCGTTCTTGTGGTTCTTGGCCGCGATCAGCGCCAGCGCATCGGACTGGTCGCCGTATTTCTGGAAATAGGAGCTGGCGATCTTGCCGAACACGCCGGCGAAGCCGCCGACGGTGTCACCGTCTTCCGGCAGATAGGACGCCTTGAGCAGGTTCTTGCCGATCTCAGGCCCCGGGGTGCGGGTCATCTGCTCGACGCCGACGACGAGCACGATCCTGGCCGCGCCTGCGTCGATCGCACGCAGGCCCTGATGGACCGCGGCGGAGCCGGTGGCGCAGGCGTTCTCGACGCGGGTCGTCGGCTTGAAGCGCAGCTTCGGGTCGGCCTGGAGCACCAGCGAGGCGGTAAAATCCTGCGGCGAGAAACCGGCGTTGAAATGGCCGAGCACGATCTCGTCGACGTCGGACGCGGAAATGCCGGCATCCGCAATCGCCTCATTGGCCACGCGAGTGACGAGGCTTTCGACGGTCTCGGTGTCGAACTTGCCGAACGGCGTATGCGCCCATCCGACGATGCTGGCGGTCATGGTCATCTCCCTGGGGTCTCTTACTGACCTAAGTCTTAGCCCACCAACCGCAAGACTTCACGTGGCTTTCAGGGCCTTGAGGGTGCGCTGGCAGATGGCAGTTATGCCGGCCCAGTTCCCGGCTTTGATCTCCGCCGTCGGGCATAGCCAGGAACCGCCCACCGCGACCACGTTGGGCTCGGCAAGCCAGGTTGCCGCATTGGCCTCGCCCACACCGCCGGTCGGGCAGAACCGCACATTCGGGAACGGCCCGCCCAGCGCGCGCAGGCCCTTGATGCCGCCGGCCTGCTCGGCCGGGAAGAATTTTGCGACGTCGAGGCCGTAGGACAGCGCCAGCATCAGCTCGGACGCCGTGGCAATGCCCGGCGCGAACGGCAAGGAGCTGTCGGCGGCGACCTTCAGGAGATCGGGGGTCAGGCCCGGGCTGATGCCGAAGGCGACGCCGAGCTTCTCGACGCGGACGAAATCGGCCGGTTTGAGAATCGTGCCGATGCCGACGACCGCCTCGGGTACCTCTGCCATCATCGCCCTCGCCGCCTCGATCGCAACGGGGGTGCGCATGGTCACCTCCAGCGTGCGGACGCCGCCGGCAACCAGCGCTTTCGCCAGCGGCACGGCATCCTGGATCCGCTCGATGGTGAGGACAGGAATGACGGTCGCGGCCTTGAACAGCGCGACGAGGTGGTTCTGTTGGGCAGTCGTGGTCATCTTGGCTTTCGTTTCACTTGGTCGCTTGACGCGTGGTCGCCGGCCGGTGCCGCTTCTTCGGCGGCATGGCATAGCCCGGAATAATGGCGCCGGCATAGCAGATCACGAGGCTGGCGAGGCGATGTCCGGCCTGGGCCGCCTCGACCGGATCGGAGCCGCCGAGCCGGGCCGCGATATAGGCAGCGGCAAAGCTGTCGCCCGCCGCTGTGGTGTCGACGACCGGCTTGGTCATCGGTTCGGCGCGGACTTCGTGGGTAGCCCCGGGAAAGCGCAGCAGGCTGACGGGCTCGGCGAGACGGAACACCAGCTCGGGCGTGGGAATGCGCGCCATCAACTGCTCCTGGCTCTCGTCGGGATAGAGCGCGAGCAGATCCTCGGTCGAGGTCAGCATGATGTCGGCGGTCGCAAACGCCGTCGCAAAGACCTCGCGGGCGACATCGCGGTCCGGCCATCCCCGCGCGCGGAAATTGGTGTCGAACACGAAGCGGGTGCCGAGCAGGCGCGCGCGCTTGATCGCCGCGAACAGGCGCTCTCGCCCGGGCGCATCGTAGATCGAGAGCGTGATCGCCGAGAGATAGACAATGTCGTAGCTCATCAGCGAATTGAGCAGCTCGTCCGTTTCCGGCAGGCTCATCAATTGGCGCGCCGCCGCACTGTCGCGCCAGTGGAAGAACTGCCGCTCGCCCTTCGCATCCGTCTGGATCATGTAGAGGCCGGGCAGCTTACCCGGCAGCCGTGAGACGCGGCGGGTCCCGACGCCCTCCGCATTCCAGGCCGCGATCATCTCGTCGCTCAGGGCATCGTCGCCGAGTGCGGTGAGATAGTCGACCTTGACCTCGAGCCGCGCCAGATACACCGCCGTATTGAGGGTGTCGCCACCGAAGCCGCGCGAATACAGGCCGCCGCCCTGGCCATGCCCGCTGGACTGTCCAGCGGACTGTCCACCCTGGGCCTGCCGGAGCTCGACCATGCATTCACCGATGCAAGCAACGCTCGCCATCGTCATATCCACGCTGTTCATCGGTTGGATCAGGCGACGAAGTTGCCGCCGAGCTCGTCTTCGATGTGAATGCGGATGATGTCGTCAAAAGTCTTTTCTTCGGTGGTGAAGCCGAGCTCGCGCGCCCGCTTCGCCTCGAAATTGCGCGGCCAGCCGCCGACGATGCCGACGATGAACGGATCCAGCTCGTGCTTGATGCGTGCGGCGACCTTGTCGCCGGCCACCCGCTTGAGCGCAGCGATCTGTTCGCCGACCGTCGCCGAAAAGCCGGGCATGGTCAGATTGCGGCGCGGACCGACCTTGGCGAGGTCCATGGTGCTGGCATGGAGCAGGAAGCCGACGGCGGAGCGCGGCGTGGCGTGCCAGTGGCGGACGTCCTCGGAGACCGGGAGCACCGCTTCCTTTCCGGCCAGCGGCTCGCGCAGGATGTTGGAGAAGAAGCCCGATGCCGCCTTGTTGGGCAGGCCGGGCCGGATGCAGATGGTCGGCAGGCGGATGCCGATGCCGTCGAGGACGCCGCGGCGCGAATAGTCGGCGAGCAGCAATTCACCGATCGCCTTCTGGGTGCCGTAGCTGAGCAACGGGGTGTGGAAGAATTCGTCGCCGATCGCATCCGGGAACGGGGCGCCGAACACCGCGATTGACGAGGTGAAGACCACGCGCGGCTTGTAGCCGCCGCCGACGAGCCTGACGGCATCGAGCAGCATCCGCGTGCCGTCGAGATTGATGCGGTAGCCCTTGTCGAAATCAAGTTCGGCTTCGCCGGAGACGATCGCGGCGAGATGGAAGATCACGTCGGGGCGGCCGGCGATCAGCTTTTCGGCCGCGCCCGGCACGGCGAAATCGCCTGACACGGTCTCGACGGGGAAACCGGCCTTTTCCGGCTTCTTGGGCTCGACCACGTCGTGCATGGTCAGCTTGGTGATGTCGCTCTTGCCGAGCCGGCCGTCGCGCAACAGCCGTTCACACAATTTACGGCCGACCATGCCGGCGGCGCCCAGAACCAGAATGTGCAAGAGCCTACTCCTTCTTATTGGCCGGAGCGCGCCGCTCCTGACACGTTCTCCTGGCACGCTCTCAAGGCAGGCCCCGCGATCATTCCTTCACGGCGCCGGTCATCGCCGACACATAGTACTCCACGAAGAAGGAATAAAGGATAACTACGGGGACCGAGCCGATCAGGGCCGCCGCCATCAGTGCGCCCCAATGGTAGACGTCGCCGCTGACGAGCTCGGTGATGGCGCCGACGGGAATCGTCTTGTTCTCCGACGAGGAGATGAAGGTCAGCGCGTAGATGAACTCATTCCAGGACAACGTGAAGGCGAAGATGCCGGCCGAGATCACCCCCGGGAGCGACAGCGGCAGCGTGATCTTGACCAGGATCTGGAGCCGCGTCGCACCGTCGATCAGCGCGCATTCCTCCAGCTCGTAGGGAATGGTGCGGAAATAGCCCATCAGGAGCCAGGTGCAGAACGGGATCAGGAAGGTCGGATAGGTCAGGATTAGCGCCAGATTGCCATCGAACAGGCCGAGCTGGAACACGATCGCCGCCAGCGGAATGAACAGGATCGAGGGCGGCACGAGATAGCCGAGGAAGATCGCAAGGCCGACATAGCGCGAGCCTTTGTAGCGCAGGCGCTCGATCGCGTAGGCGGCGCAGACGCTGGCGAACAGCGAGATGAAGGTGGAGGACACCGAGACGATCACGGTGTTCCACATCCAGAGCGGATAGTCGGTTTCGACCAACAGCTTCTTGATGTGCTCGATGGTCGGATTCACGATCCAGAACGGATTGTACTTCTCGTAATCGTACATCTCCGCGTCCGGCTTGAACGTCGCGACCGCCATCCAATAGAACGGGAACAGCAGGAAGAAGATGATCAGGCCGAGCGGAAAGTAGACCCGCAAGAACTTCCGCGGGAAGCTCTCAAGATAATCCATTCCGACGCTTTGGTCGTCTGCGGTGCTCATGGTCAGTCCCTCCCGCCCTGCTGCCAGCGGGAGCGCTGAAGCCCGAAGAAGCTGAGCAGGATCGCTGCGACCAGGAACGGGATCATCGCGTTCGAGATCGCTGCGCCCTCCCCGAGATTGCCGCCTGTGATGGCGCGCTGGAACGAAAGCGTCGCCATCAGATGCGTGGCATTGATCGGCCCGCCCCGCGTGATGGTGTAGATCAGCTGGAAGTCGGTGAACGTCATCAGCACCGAGAATGTCATCACGACCGCGATGATCGGCGACAGCATCGGCAGCGTGATGTGGCGGAAGCGCTGCATGTTGGTGGCGCCATCGAGATTGGCCGCCTCGTAGAGCGAGGGCGAAATCGTCTGCAATCCCGCCAGCAGCGTGATCGCTACGAAAGGCACGCCACGCCAGATGTTGGCGGCGACGACCGACAAGCGCGCATTCCAGGGATCGCCGAGGAAGTCGATGTAGCGCGTGATCAGGCCGGCCTTGATCAGCACCCAGGAGATGATCGAGAACTGGCTGTCATAGATCCACCAGAACGCGATCGCGGACAGCACCGTCGGTACCACGAACGGCAGCAGCACGATGGCGCGAATCATCGACTTGAACGGCAGCCGCTCGTTGAGCAGCAGCGCGAGGTAAAGGCCGATGGCGAATTTCACGATGCTCGCGGTGAACGTGTAGAAAATGGTGTTGAAGACCGAGAGCCAGAACACCGAATCCTTGGAGAGCGAGACGAAGTTCGCAAAACCGATATAGCGCCCGGCCCCGCCGATCTTGGTGTCGGTCATGCCGAGCCAGAAGCCCAGCGCCAGCGGATAAGCCAGAAACAGGATGAGGATCGCGATCGCCGGCACCATGAACATCGCGCCGAGCCAATTCCGGCTCTCGAATGCTCTGTTCCATAGGCTGCTGCGCTTGACCTGCGCGGCAGCGGACTCGGCCATGACTGCCATGTCGGATTCCCCTCGGGAGAAAAGTCACGGCGTCCGGCGAACCGGACGCCGTGCGGATTAGAGCTGATCAGACCTGGTAGTAGCGCTTGGCACGCTCGGCGGCGCGCGCGGCCGCCTGCTTCGGCGTCGCCGAGCCCGAGGCTGCTTCCGCGAACATGTCGACGACGACGAAGTCGCCCATCACCGCGGCGGAGGCATAGCCGAGATCGCCGGCAAAGCCGTTGTCGCGGCAGCGCTTCAGGCAGTCGCGGTACGGGGTGATCTTCGGATCCGACGTCCACACCGGGTTGTCGTTGTAGGCCGGCAGCGGCGGCGACACGTAGCCGTTGGAAGCGACCTCCCAGGCGTCGTAATTCTCCTTTTCCATCATGAACTTGATGAATTCCTTGACCGCCTTGGGATACTTCGAGTGCTTGTAGCCGTAGTAGACCAGCACGTTCTGCTGCTCGGTCGATACGCCCACGGGGCCGATCGGCATCGGCGCGTGGTTCATGTCCTTGGCGATCTCCTGCTGCTTCGGATCGGTGGAGTTCTTGCCGACGGTCCAGATCGAGATGCCGTTCAGCGTCAGGCTGAGTTCACCGTTCAGGAACGCCTTGTTGTTGTTCGAGTCATTCCACGACAGCACGCCCGGGATGAAGGTCTCGTAGAGCTGCTTGACGTATTCGAGCGCGGCGATCGTTTCGGGAGAGTCGATCACGACCTCGTTCTTGTCGCTGACGACCTTGCCGCCAAACGCCCAGAGCGCCCACTGGCACCAGCCATTGGCATCGCCCGTGGCATGGCCGAGCGCGAAGCCGGCCGGCGTGTTGTTCTTCTTCAACGCCTGGCAGAGCTTGAGGAAGCCGGCGGTGTCCTTGGGGAATTCCTCGAAGCCTGCAGCCTTCACGTGGCTGATGCGGTAGTTCAGGCAGCCGCCGGTTGCACCCTGCGGAATGGCGATCCAGCTGTTGCCCTTCTTGCCGTAACGTTCGGCAACCGGATACCAGCCACCATACTGCGCGCCGAGATAGTCGGCGACATCGGTCATGTCGATCAGCTTTTCCGGGAATTTGTGGGGATCGTCGAGCGTGCCGATGATGAGGTCGGGGCCGGCGCCGACATTGGCGGCCACCGCGGCCTTGGGGCGGATGTCTTCCCAGCTCTCGGCCTCGAGCTTGATCTTGACGCCGGTCTTCTCGGAGAACTTCTTGGTCTGCTCGGCGAACTTGTCGAACTCAGCCTGGATGAACTGCTTCCAGCGCAAGACGCGGATGGACGCGTTCGGTTCGGGCGTGTTGGTCCACTCCGCGGCGCGCACCGGCACGATGCCTGGGCCGGCCAGCAACGCTGCGCCGCCCAGGCCGGCCTTAAGCACACTTCGCCTGTCGAAATTGCTCATCGTTCTCTCCCTGAATTTTATATTTGTATTGGGTCGTTCTTGAACAGTCGTTGGGCAATCCTTCGGCGCGGCTACATGCGTTTGCCCGTCGCCTCGTCGAACAGATGAACCAGTGACGGGTCAGGCTTCAGCCTGACCTTGTCGCCCGGATTGAACTGGTGACGCTCGCGGAAGACCGCGACGACCTGCTCGCCACCCACCTTCGCGAACACCTGCGTCTCCGAGCCGGTCGGCTCGACCACGATGATCTCGGCATCGGCGCCGTCGTCCGCGATGGTGAAATGCTCGGGTCGCACGCCATAGACGACAGGGCGACCGTCGGACGCCGCCGGCGCGCTCTTGAGCGGCAGCTTGACGCCGTTCGGCCCCTCGAAGGTCGCAACGCCGTTGACGCGCACATGGCCCTTCAGGAAGTTCATGGCCGGCGAGCCGATGAAGCCCGCGACGAACTGGTTGTCGGGCTTGTCGTAGAGCTCGAGCGGGGTGCCCATCTGCTCGACGATGCCGTCATGCATGACGACGATCTTGTCGGCCATGGTCATGGCCTCGATCTGGTCGTGGGTGACGTAGACGGTCGTCGTCTTCAGCCGCTGGTGCAGCTCCTTGATCTCGGTGCGCATGGCGACGCGCAGCTTGGCGTCGAGGTTCGACAAGGGCTCGTCGAACAGGAACACCTGCGGATCGCGCACGATGGCGCGGCCCATCGCGACGCGCTGGCGCTGGCCGCCGGAGAGCTGGCGCGGATAGCGCTCGAGCAGCGGCGACAGCGCGAGAATTTCGGCGGCGCGCTTGACGCGCTTGTTGATCTCGTCGGAGCTCGCGTTCCGCAGCTTCAGCGAGAAGCCCATGTTCTCGCCGACGGTCATGTGCGGATAGAGCGCGTAGTTCTGGAACACCATCGCAATATCCCGCTCCTTGGGCTGGATATTGTTGACGACGCGGTCGCCGATCGAGATCGTGCCGGAGGTGATGTTCTCGAGGCCTGCAAGCATGCGCAGAAGCGTCGACTTGCCGCAGCCGGAGGGGCCAACCAGGACGACGAACTGGCCGTCCTCGATCGGAATCGAAACGCCGTGCAGGACTTCAAAATTGCCAAACGATTTCCGCACGTCGCGGATTTGCACAGACGACATCTAGCTCCCTCCTCGAAAGTCCACGACGCCTCACGCGCCGCGACCGTCTTGTTTTTCAGACTTCACCGAACGAAGCCCGATCTTAGCGAGCAACATTGTCGGCAGTTTGTGCGGTTTTGGCAATTTGTCTTTGGTTAGTCGTTGCTGGTAGCGCTGTCAACGTTCCTTTGTTTGCCGGACCGACTGTGATAAGAGCAGCAAATGGGTCGAAAACGCACCAAGTCAGGTAAAATCCGGCTGGCGGAAGTTGCCGAGCTTGCCGGCGTCAGCCCGATCACGGCGTCCCGGTTCTTCCGCAATCCGGAGGCCCTGTCGGTCGCCAAGCGGACGCGGGTCGAGAGCGCGGCCAACGAGCTCGGCTATGTGCCGAACCTGGCGGCGCGGGCGCTGGCCTCGCAGCGCACCGAAGTGATCGGCGTCCTGATCCCGTCACTGACCAACAACGTGTTTTCCGACGTGCTGCGCGGGATCTATGACGCCTCCGAAGGCAGCCGGTACTCGATCCAGTTGTCCAACACACGCTACAGTATTCTCCAGGAGGAGAAGCTGCTGCGCCTGTTTCTCGCGCAGAAGCCGGCCGGACTGATCGTCACCGGCATCGACCAGACCGCGGAATCGCGCGCGATGCTGGAGGCCGCCGACTGCCCGATCGTGCAGATCATGGAGATCGGACCCAATCCGGTCGACATGATGATCGGCTTTTCGCACTATGATGCGGCCCGCGCAGCGATCGCCCACCTGTTCGCGCAAGGCCATCGCAAGATCGGCTTCGTCGGCGCGCGCATGGATCCGCGGGTGCAGCGGCGGCTGGACGGATATGTCTCGGCCATGAAGGACGCCGCGCTGTTCGAGCAGCGCCTCGTCGTCACGACGGCGACACCGACCTCGGTGACGCTCGGCGGCACCCTGTTCACCGATCTGCTGGCGCGCGAGCCCGATATCGACTCGGTGTTCTGCGCCAATGACGACCTCGCGCTCGGCGTGCTGTTCGAATGCCGGCGACGGGAGATCGCGGTCCCCGAGCAGATCGCGATCGTCGGATTCAACGACCTCGAATTCATGGCCTCCGCGGTACCCACCCTCACCAGCGTGCGCACCAACCGCTACGAGATGGGCAACACGGCCGCCACCATGCTGATCGAAGCGATCGACGGACGCCGCCCCGAGCAGCCGGTGCTCGATCTCGGCTTCAAGGTGATCGAGCGGCAAAGCTCGTCGTCGCGGCGTTCGGACGACTGGCCTGCCGCATCAGGCGCGGGCGCGGCGAACAAAATGATAGCGTTACCAAGTGGCCAAGACTAGTATCGCGCTTGTGAGGGAATGACCCGCCAACGGGCCTTTGAACCATGGATCGCGCCGTTGGGCATCGCACCAGCCGAAGCTGAGCTCCCGACGCCAGTGCGTTTGCATTGCAGGAGAAACCAATGACAAAAAAACCAACCAATGGGCATGCGCCCGCCAGCAACGGCGCTCGCCGCCACCTCCGCTCGCAGGAATGGTTCAACAATCCGCATAATCCGGGCATGACCGCGCTCTATATGGAGCGCTACCTGAATTACGGCCTCACCCGGGCCGAGCTTCAGTCCGGCAAGCCGATCATCGGCATCGCCCAGACCGGCAACGACCTTTCCCCCTGCAACCGCCACCATATCGAGCTGGCGCACCGCGTCCGCGAAGGCATCCGCGAGGCCGGCGGCATTGCGATGGAATTTCCGACCCATCCGATCCAGGAGACCGGCAAGCGCCCGACCGCGGCGCTCGACCGCAACCTCGCCTATCTCGGCCTCGTCGAGATCCTCTACGGCTATCCGCTCGACGGCGTGGTGCTGACCACCGGCTGCGACAAGACCACGCCTGCCTGCATGATGGCTGCGGCGACCGTGAACCTGCCCGCGATCGTGCTGTCGGGCGGCCCGATGCTGAACGGCTGGCATGCCGGCGAGCGCACCGGCTCCGGCACCATCGTCTGGAAGTCGCGCGAACGGCTCGCCGCCGGCGAGATCGACTATGAAGAATTCATGGAGATCGTGGCGTCCTCGGCGCCGTCGGTCGGCCATTGCAACACCATGGGCACCGCCTCGACCATGAACGGGCTTGCCGAAGCGCTCGGCTTCTCGCTGCCGGGCTGCGCGGCGATCCCCGCCCCCTATCGGGAGCGCGGCCAGATCGCCTACGAGACCGGAAAGCGCGCCGTCGAGATGGTCTGGGAAGACCTCAAGCCGTCGGACATCCTGACCCGCAAGGCGTTCGAGAACTGCATCGTGATCAACTCGGCGATCGGCGGCTCGACCAACGCGCCGATCCACATCAACGCGCTGGCGCGCCACATCGGCGTCGAGCTGTCGATCGACGACTGGCAGAAATTCGGCCACGACGTGCCGCTGCTGGTCAACATGCAGCCGGCCGGCTTCTATCTCGGCGAGGAATTCCACCGCGCCGGTGGCGTGCCGGCCGTGGTGCGCGAGCTGATGAAGCACAAGCGCATCCACGAGGACGCGGTCACGGTGAACGGCCGCGGCATCGGCGAGAACTGCGCCAATGCGCCCGCGCCCGACAACGACGTGATCCGGGCCTACGACAAGCCGCTGGTGAAGGACGCCGGCTTCCTGGTGCTGAAGGGCAACCTGTTCGATTCCGCGATCATGAAGACCAGCGTGATCTCCAAGGAATTCCGCGACCGCTATCTCAGCAACCCCAAGGATCTGAACGCCTTCGAAGGACGCGCCATCGTGTTCGAAGGCCCGGAGGACTATCACGAGCGGATCGACGATGCCTCGCTCGACATCGACGAGAATTGCATGCTGTTCGTCCGCGGCACCGGCCCGATCGGCTACCCCGGTGGCGCCGAGGTCGTGAACATGCAGCCGCCGGCTGCACTGATCAAACGCGGCATTCTCGCCCTGCCCTGCATCGGCGACGGCCGCCAGTCCGGCACCTCGGGCTCGCCGTCGATCCTGAACGCCTCGCCGGAAGCTGCCGCCAATGGCGGGCTCGCGATCCTCAAGACCGGCGACAAGGTACGCATCGACCTCAACAAGGGCAGCGCCAATATTCTCATTTCGGACGACGAGGTGAAGAAGCGCCACGCCGAGCTGATGGCCAATGGCGGCTTCAAGCATCCGGCGAACCAGACGCCGTGGCAGGAGATCTACCGCAACACGGTGGGCCAGCAATCGACCGGCGCATGCATGGAGCTCGCCACACGCTACCAGAACGTCGCCGGCACATTTGGTGTCGCCAGGGACAACCATTAACAGCCACGTCGTCATTGCGAGCGAAGCGAAGCAATCCAGAGATATCTCCAAGGAGACAGTCTGGATTGCTTCGTCGCAACAGTGCAAAATTGCTGCGCAATTTTGTCACGTGCTCCTCGCAATGACGAGCCGATAGACAAATTCAAGCCAAGGAGAAAAACAACATGGCAGACCGCCTCAAGGGAAAGCGCGCCGTCGTCACGGCTGCAGCGGCAGGCATCGGGCGCGCATGCGCCATCGCATTCGCGCGTGAAGGCGCAACCGTCATCGCAACCGACATCAACGAGGCCGGCATCGCGGGCCTGACGAAAGAAGGCATCGCCGAGGTCGCCAAGCTCGACGTCCGCAACACCGCCGACGTCAACGCCTTCGCCAAGCGCGTCGGCAGGGTCGACATCCTGCTCAACGCGGCGGGTTTCGTGCATCACGGCACCATCCTGGAGTGCTCGGAAGAGGATTTTGACTTCTCGTTCGACCTCAACGTCAAGTCGATGCACCGGACCATCAGGGCGTTCCTGCCCGAGATGCTGGCGGGCGGCGGCGGCAGCATCGTCAACATCTCGTCCTGCGCGGCGCTGCGGCCGCCGGCCAACCGCTACGTCTACAGCGCGTCGAAGGCCGCGGTGTCGCTGCTGACGCGTGCGGTCGCGCTCGACTTCATCACCAAGGGGATCCGCTGCAACAGCATCTGCCCCGGCACCGTCGAGACGCCCTCGATGCTCGACCGCGCCGCCGCCCAGGGGCCGCAGGGCAAGGAGATGTTCGTCTCCCGCCAGAAGATGGGCCGGCTCGGCACCGCCGACGAAATCGCATCCATGGCGGTCTATCTCGGCAGCGACGAAAGCGCATTCACCACCGGCGTCGACCTTGTCGTCGACGGCGGCTACATGCTCTGATCGCTCCTCATCCCGAGGAGGCGCGACCGCGCCCTCTCGAGGGATGGGCCACGGGCTCATGGTTCGAGGCGCGCGCAAGTGCGCGCTCCTCACCATGAGGGATAGATAAGGGAGTTCTCGATGAACAAGATCGATCTCAACGGCCGCATTGCCGTCGTCACCGGCGGCGCGCAGGGCTTTGGCCGTGCCATCACCCGGCGTTTCATCGACTCCGGCGCCAAGGTCGCGATCTGGGATTTCGACTCGGCTCTCGCCGAGAAGACCGCGAATGAAGTCGGCGGCGAGACAAAAGTCTTCAAGGTCGACGTCACCGACCCCGCCGCCGTCGAGCAGGCGCGCGATGCGACGCTTGCCGCGTTCGGCAAGATCGACATCCTCGTCAACAATGCCGGCATCGCCGGCGTCAACAAGCCGGTCTGGGAGACCGATCTCGAGGAGTGGCGCAAGGTCCTGCGCATCAATCTCGACGGCCCTTTCATCGTCTGCAAGGCGATCGTGCCGACCATGCTCAAGCAGAAGTACGGGCGGATCGTGAACATCGCCTCGATCGCCGGCAAGGAAGGCAATCCCAACGCCTCGCATTATTCGGCCTCCAAGGCCGGACTGATCGCGCTGACGAAATCGCTCGGCAAGGAATTGGCGGCACATGACATCCTCGTGAATGCGGTGACGCCGGCCGCGGCGAAGACCGCGATCTTCGACCAGATGACGCAGCAGCATATCGACTTCATGCTGTCGAAAATCCCGAAGGCGCGCTTCGTGCTGGTGGAAGAGCTCGCCGCGATGGTGAGCTGGCTCGCGTCCCAAGATTGTGCCTTCTCCACCGGCGCGGTGTTTGATATTTCCGGCGGACGGGCGACCTACTGAAGCTTTGGCCGCCCCTGGAAGGGGCGGACCATGCGGCTTGGACGTCGGAATATTGGGCGTCGGGATTTCGTGAAGCTCGCAGCGGGCGCAGGTGCGCTGCCGCTGCTGTCGCGCGTTGCACCCGCGCAACTGGCGCCCAACCCGCCGAGCATCCGCCCGCCCTCGCCGGCCGAGCGCGGCGCCATGGCGCGGCTCGCGCGCAGCTTCATGGACAAATACGACGTGCCGGCGCTGTCCTTTGCGATCGGCTATGCCGGCACTGTTGTCCACGAGGACGCCTTCGGTCTTGCCGATCGCGAGCGGAACGAGACCGTGACGCCGCGGCATCTGTTCCGGATCGCCAGCGTCAGCAAGATGATCACCTCGGTCACCATCTTCCGCCTGATCGAGGAGAACCGCCTCAAGCTCACGGATCGCGTGTTCGGCTCCGGTGCACTGCTCGGCACCGATTACGGGTCACCGCCCTACTCTGCCGGCATCGACCAGATCACGCTCGAGCATCTGTTGACGCATACTGCCGGCGGCTGGAGCAATGACAACCGCGATCCCATGTTCACGCATCCGCGGATGGATCATGCCGAGCTGATCGCCTGGACGCTCGCCAACCGGCCGCTGGACCGGCCGCCGGGCCAGCACTACGCCTATTCCAATTTCGGCTATTGCGTGCTGGGCCGCGTGATCGAGAAGCTCACCGGCCAGGCCTATGCCGAGCATGTCCGCACCGAGGTGCTGACGCGCTGCGCGTCACGGACATGACCATCGCCGGTAATACCCGCGACCAGCGTCAGGCCGGCGAAGTCGCCTATTACGGTCAGGGCGAAAGTCCGTATGAGATGAAGGTGAGGCGGATGGATTCCCATGGCGGCTGGATCGCGACGCCGGCGGATCTCGTGCAGTTCCTGATGCATGTCGACGGCTACACGAGACCGGCGAACATCCTGCGGCCGCGCACCATCGAGGTCATGACCACCGCGCCCAGCTACAGCCCGAACTACGCCAAGGGCTTCTGTGTCAACAAGTCAGACAATTGGTGGCACAATGGCAGCCTGCCGGGCACGAGCACGATTGCCGTGCGCACCCATGGCGGCTTTTGCTGGGCCGCCTTCACCAACACCAGACGCGGGAATTCCAACATGGATGGCGATCTCGACAATCTCAACTGGAGCATGGCGCGCCAGGTCGGCGAATGGCGGGTGGCCTGAGCCATGATCCGAGAAGGTGGATGCCTGTGCGGCGCGGTGCGGTTCAAGGCGGAGGGTGAGCCGCTCAACGTCCGCATCTGCCATTGCCGCCTGTGCCAGAAGGCGATGGGCTCGCCCTATTTTGCTCGCGCGCAATTCGACCAGCGCGCGCTGACCGTCGAGGGCGACACCGGCCGCTATGCCTCGTCCGAGAACATCGACCGCGTGTTCTGCAAGCGCTGCGGCACACGCCTGTTCTCCTGGCGGCGCAACGGCACGCTGGCGGGCGTTTCGCTCACGACCTTTGACGATCGCAACGCCTTCGCGCCGACCGAGCACATCTGGGTCTCGGAGAAGGTCGCCTGGCTGAAGCTCGACGACGGCCTGACGCAATATCAGGGCACCATCCCGGCGTGACGTCAGGCTTGCCCTGACGCAGGCACTCTCGCCGCCTGAGCGCGCCGTCCCGTCGTCGTCGCGATCCAGATCCCGGCAAACACCGCGACGATGCCGGCCGCCAGATTCCAGCGCAGCGGCTCGTTCAGCAGCCAGGCGCCGACCAGGGAGGCCGTGATCGGGTTGACCGTCACCGAGATCGCGACGCGCGTCGGCGTGGTCCGCTCCAGCGCGAAGGCCCAGAGATAGAAGGTCACCGCTGCGCCGAAGGCGCCGAGATAGAAAGCCGCCAGCCATTGCGGCGCGCCGAAGCCGGCGACCGGCGCAAAACTGCCGCGGATACAAGAGAGCAGGATGAGGCAGGCTGCGCCGGCCGCCATGCTCATGGTCGTGAAGGCGATCGGGCCGGAGCGCCGGATCAGCGGTTTCGACCAGATGCCGTACAGCGCCATGCACAGCGCTGCCGCCATCATCAGCAGATCGCCGCGCCAGGCGCCGGATGGTGCCGAGGTCAGGTCGGAGAGCAGCGCGACGGCAACGCCAAATGTCGCGATCACGACACCGATCGATTTGCGCCAGCTCAGGGCCTCAGCGCCGAGCGCGGCGCCGATCACGAGCGACAGCAGCGGAAGTGTCGACAAAGCGAGCGCGCCGCGCGCGGCGGTCGTGAAGATCAGCGATGCGTTGAACAGGATCGGAAACAGCGCGAAGAACAGGATGCCGAGCCCGGTCGCGGCGGCCCAGTCCCCTCGCCCCGGCCAACGGTCACCGCGGAGCAGCGTCAGGGGTGACAGCAGCAGGAAGCCGATGCCGAACCGGAACGAGCCGATCGCGAGCGGATCGAGGCTGCCCACCAGATAGCGCGTGGCGCCGATCGAGGTGCCGCCGAGGCCGCTCGACAGCACCGCGGCCAGAACGCCGGAGATTTCGCTCACACGCCCTCCCTTGACGAGCCCTAAACGCAGCATACGAGGCGCGCCGAAACAGGGAATGGAGTTTCCGTCATGCTGGGATAAGTTTTCGTCATGACCACGCCTGTTCTCGATCCCGATCTGCTGAAGGCATTTCTCTCCGTCGCCGAGCATCGCTCGTTCACGCGCGCAGCCCAATTGCTCAACCGGACCCAGTCGGCGGTCAGCGTCCAGATCCGGCGACTGGAGGAGCGGATCGGCACCAAGCTGTTTCAGCGCACCAGGGCCGGTGTCGCGCTGACCGCGGCGGGCGAAGAACTCCTCGTTTATGCGAGACGGCTTCTCGACCTCAATGCAGAGGCGATCGATGTGCTCCGCGCGCGCAAGCGCGACGCCGTGGTCCGCCTCGGCGTGATGGACGATTACGGCACGATCGTCATTCCGCCCTTGCTGGCACGCTTTGCCCAAAACCATCCGGAGATCCGGGTCGAGATCGAGACCGGCCTGACCACGACGATGCCGGCCCGGCTCGGCGAGGCCTATGACCTTGTCATCGCCATGCATCCGGAAGGACGCGGCGATGGCGAGCTGCTCCGGCGCGAGCAGGCGGTCTGGGCTGCGGCCAGGACGTATCGAGCCGAAGCACAGGACACGCTGCCCGTCGCGCTGTACCCGACGGGCTGCCTGTTCCGGCAATGGGCCGCGGAGGCCCTCGATGCCGCGGGCCGGCCGTGGCGCCTCGCTTTCGTCAGCCGAACACTCGCCGCGGTCGAGGCGATCGCGGCGCAGGGGCTCGCGATCACGGTCGTGAAGGCCGGTACCCTGCCCCCTCGCCTGCAAATTCTGTCAGAGCGCGAGAGCCTGCCGCCGTTGCCGGGAGCGGACATCCGCCTCCACCGAGCGCGCAATCTGTCGCGGCCGGCGGCGCTGCTGGCCGATCATTTACAGCTTGGGATTTCGGAACCGGCGTCCCATATCCTAACCTGACGCGTTGGCCCACCACCGGATTGGCCGGGTTGGCTGCAAGGCCACGAGGCACAAACCGGGACGGACGAGCCGTGAACGTTTCCTTTTATGACATTTCAGTGTGGGTGCTGCCGCTGGTGCTCGCCATCACCTTCCACGAGGCCGCGCACGCTTTCGTCGCGTACCGTCTCGGTGACAACACGGCCTGGCAGCTCGGCCGCGTCAGCTTCAACCCTATCAAGCATATCGATCCGTTCGGCACCCTGATCCTGCCGGCGATGCTGCTATTCGCGCACTCGCCGTTCCTGTTCGGCTATGCCAAGCCGGTTCCCGTCAATTTCCGCAAGCTCAACCATCCCAGGCTCGACATGGTCTGGGTGGCCCTTGCCGGGCCCGCCACCAACATCCTGCTGGCGCTCGCGGCGGCTCTTGCCCTCCATGCCGTGCCCTTTGCACCGGCCGGCTCGGCCCAGTGGATCTTCGACAACCTCAAGAACGCGCTGGTCATCAACGCGGTGCTGGCGGTGTTCAACATGATGCCGATCCCGCCGCTCGACGGCGGGCGCGTCGCGGTCGGCCTCCTGCCCCGGCCGCTCGCTTTGCCGCTGGCCCGGCTCGAGCCGTTCGGGATGCTGATCCTGATCGGCCTGTTGATCCTGCTGCCGCTCGCGGGCTCGCAGTTCGGTCTAAATCTTGATGTTATTTCAGGAATACTGCGAACGTTGACCGGTTATGTGATTCGGGCTGTTCTCTTCCTGACCGGCAACGCGTAGTTCAACAGAACACCCGAACATAAGCCGAAGGGCTCGAGGCCGACTTGGTCAAAGCTGCCGATATGCTGATCGCGCGACGCGCGGACACCCGTGCCCGCGCCGATTTTGCCACCTGGAAGATGATGGCCAAGCTCAACGGGGCCTCCGCGCTGCCTGCAGAGGCGCAGGAGTTCCTGGTCAGCTACAAGAATCTACTGGCGCGGATGAGCGAGGGCGAGGCCACAGAGGCCACGATCGGCGCGATCTACAAGGCCTACTATGCCGAGATGGGCGGCGCGGGAACTCCGCCCGACGTCCGCACCCGTCCGCCCGAGCCGGCGGCGGACAATGTTACCGCTTTCCGCCGCCCGCCTCCGAAACCGACGAAGACGGCCTCCTTTACGGCGGCGTTTAGCGGAGCCCAGAAACGGCCGCTCCCGGTGGCGCTGATCTTCGTCTGCCTGGTCGTGGTCTATGTCGGGATCCGGCTCTACTGGCGCTGAGCCGATTTCTTCTTTTTCTTCTCGTCCGGCGGCGTGAAGATGATGTCGACAGTACGCTCGAACCGGTCTTCGGTCAGTCCGGCCGGGGGCTGCGGGATGGGATCGGACTTGCGGACAATCGAGAGCGCAGCCGCATCGTAGGCCGCATCCCCCGATGACTCCACGACGTCGACGGACAGCACATTGCCCCTGCGGTTGATCGCGAAGCTGACCTTCACCTTCTGATTATTGGGCTGCTTGCCCTCCGGGTTGACCTTGTGGGCCGTGAGGTGCGCGCTGATCTTGCGATTCCAGTCGGTCGTGATCCTGAGGATGTCCTTGCCGAGGCCAAGCACCGGCGCCAGGGCCTTCTCGGCCTCGCGCGCGTCCTCGTCGAGGGTCTGCCGCGCCGTTGCAACCGACTGCGGCGAAGCCTCGGCAGCGGGTGTCTCGACCGCCGCGATCTTGGGATCCTCGTCCTGCGGCTTCTTCGAGATGTTTTCGGTGACGACCCGATCGGGATCGTCGACCTGTTGCGACTGGTCCTTTGGAAGCTCGGTTTCCTTGGTCTCGGCCTTTTGCTCGGGAAGCGCCTGCTGCTCCTGCATCGCTTCGCTGTCCGGTCCCGGCGGAAGGTCGGTCTCGGGCGCCTTGGGCGAGGCCATCTCGACGGCGAACTCCGCGCCGGACGCGCCCAGGCCGTCGTCGTCGTCATCGGTCCGCAGATGGGCCAGGGCGAGCGCGGCCCCGCCCAGATGGAGCGCGAGCGCCGCCACCGCCGCCAAAATCCAGAGCTTCCGGGATGGTCTGGCTTCGTCCGACATCGTGCGCCTCTAAGGCTGACCGGCGCCTGCCGCGGGCGCTCCGGGAGCGCCTTCCAGCGCGACCAGCTTCACCCGGGAATAGCCGCCTGAGCGCAAGAGCTCCATGACGCTCATCAATTCGCCATACGGCACCGAACGATCGGCGCGCAGGAAGACATACTTATCCTTGCTCATGTCGGACAGGCCGTCGAGCGTCCCGATCAGCTCGGCACGGTGGACCGGGTTTTCGCCGATCGCAAGCGTCAGGTCGGGCTTGATGCTGAGATAGGTCGGCTTGTCCGGCTTCTTCTGCGGGGTCGCGCTCGAGGTCGGCAGATCGATCGGCAGGTCGACCGTGGAGAGCGGAGCTGCGACCATGAAGATGATCAGCAGCACCAGGATGACGTCGATGAACGGCGTGACGTTGATGTCATGCGTCTCGCCGAAATCGTCGTCGTCATCATTGTCTGCGAGCGAAACGCCCATGGTTCACTCCGCCGCGCGCGAATGCGCGCTGCCGTGGCTGCGGTCGAGATCGCGCGAGAGCAGCCGCGCCGCCGCGCCCGAGGCACGGCTGACGAGCTCGAGATAGCTTTTCGTCATGCGCGAGAAGTGGTTGTAGATGATGACGGCGGGAATGGCGGCGACGAGGCCGATCGCGGTCGCAAGCAGCGCCTCGGCGATGCCTGGCGCGACGACGGCGAGGTTCGTGGTCTGCGACTTCGAGATGCCGATGAAGCTGTTCATGATGCCCCAGACCGTGCCGAACAGGCCGACGAAGGGCGACGTGGAGCCGATGGTCGCGAGCACGCCCATGCCGACGCGGATGCGCCGCGCCTCCGCGCGCACGATTTCGGAAAAGCTCGAGGCTGCGCGCTCCTTGATGCCGGCATCGCTGGACAGGCCGGCCGACATCCGCGCCTCACGCAGCGCCGCCGCCAGGAAGGACGGCAGAATGCCCTGCTTGGCGCCGAGCGCCATTTGCGCTTCCGCGAGCGAGCGCGCCTCCGAGATCTTCTTCAGTGCCGAACGAAGCTTGCCGGACGCGACCGACAGCTCGATCGACTTGGCGATCAGGACGGTCCAGGTCATCAGCGATGCGAAGGCAAGCCCGATCATCACCGCCTTCACGATGACGTCCGCCGACATGAACATCACCCAGGGCGACAGCTCCTTCATGGCCGGCGCGATAGCGGCCGCGTCGGGCTTCGCCACGGGCGCCACCACCGCCGGAGCGGCAGCCGGAGCCGGGCTGGCGGTGGCCGGCTGAGCCGTCGCCTGTGCTGGTGCAGGTGCCGCCGGCGGGGTCTGTGTCTGGGCAGAAACAGGGGATACGAGCCAGGCGGCCGCCAGCATCAAGGCGGCGGCAAGGCTTGCTTGGAAGGACATGATCTTCATACTTCGGCCCAGTAGCGAATGAGGTTGTGATAGATACCCGTCAATTTGACCGTTTCGGGATCGTCACGCCCGAGCCGTTCCACCAGCGCCTGTATCGCGGTGTCGAGGTCAAAGATCATGCTCCGGGCTTGATCGTCCCGTATCATGCTCTGAAGCCAGAAGAAAGACGCAACCCGCGTCCCCCTCGTCACCGGCGTGACGAGATGGAGGCTGGTCGAGGGATAGAGCACGCAGTCCCCGGCTTGCAACTTCACTTCGTGCGAACCGTAGGTGTCCTCGATCACAAGTTCGCCACCGTCATACTCTTCCGGCTCGGCCAGGAACAGCGTGACAGACAGGTCTGTGCGGATGCGAAGGCCGGTCAGGCGGTCGCCGCGGATCGCATTGTCGACATGCAGCCCGAAATGATGGCCGCTGTTCGCCGCATAGCGGTTGAACAGCGGCGGGAAGATCTGCAGTGGGATCGCCGCTGCCAGGAAACGCGGGTTCGACGTCAACGCCGAGATGATGCGG
Organism: Bradyrhizobium sp. Mp27; assembly: GCF_029953005.1. NCBI lineage: Bacteria > Pseudomonadati > Pseudomonadota > Alphaproteobacteria > Hyphomicrobiales > Nitrobacteraceae > Bradyrhizobium > Bradyrhizobium sp. Mp27. The sequence continues at coordinate 80,969 of NZ_JASAUS010000009.1, forward strand.
TTGCCGAGCTTGCGCGCGACCTCGCTGTCAGGCGGCAACTGCTCATTGCGCTTGACCATTGCTGACTGCGCGCCCGCGGTGGAACGGCCGTCTTCCCATTCGCTGGCGTCCATGATGCGGCGGAATTCCGCCACATCATCCTTGCTCAGGACGCCGTCTATGCATGTCAGCATGGCACCTCGTCGTTACTCCATCAGTAGCGCGCCGAGATCACCAGATAGGCGGCGCGTCCCGGTGCTTCCAGCACGAAGGGCGCGGCGCTCTGGTACAGCGCGTCATAGTAGCGTTTGTCGAAGATGTTGTTCACGAACAGCTTCAACTGCCAGTTCTTGTTGATCTTGGCTTCCGCGAACACATCGAAGCGCCAGTAGCTCGGAAGCGACGTGCCTGCGTTGGCCGCAAGCAACGAGCCACCGTAGATCTTCGAGCGGTAGACCGCCTGCCCGCCCAGTTCCCAGATATCGTTGAACTGGTACTTCGACAGCATGCTGAACGACTGATGGGCAACGTTGGCCAGAGGAAGCCCGACATTGGTGGTGTAGAGAAGCGGCGCCGGCATGTTCGCGGGCTTCACGTTGGACGCCGTAACCTCCGACTGCATCAGGACGAGACCTCCGAACACGCTCCATTTGTCCGTGATCTTGCCGGCCACGCCGAGATCGATGCCGCGAATACGATAAGCGGAACCTGCGGTGATACACGATATGTTGCCGGTCGTGCCGGCGGGATAGACGCATCCCAACGCGGACGCCGTGGCCACACTATTGACGTTCTGTGCCTCGCGCGCATTGTCCTTGGTGGTCTGGAACAGCGCGGCAGTCAAAAGGAGATGGCGGTCGAACAGCTCCCACTTGGTACCGAGTTCGATGGCCGTGTTCTTCTCCGGCCCGAATATCTGATTATTGCCGCCGGCCAGAGCGGGATTGACGCCGCCATATGCCGTGCTGGTGCCGTCGAACTCGGCGCCCACCGGGTTCGCTGAGGTCGCATAGGCAACATAGACGCTGCCGTTCGGCGCAGGCTTCAAGGTCAGGCCGAGATTGAAGTTCGGAATCAGGAAGTTTGCCGATTGCTGCTTGAGAGCGTTGCCCGCCCCGTATGCAGACGTATCGAGGTTGTAGTTGTCGTAGCGGAAGCCGCCATTGAGGATCAGCAAGTCACGATAGTTCGCACTGTCCATGACGTAGCCGCTGACAGTGTCGATGCCGATCTTGGTCGGCAGACCGGCCAGCGCGAGCGCCTTCCCGGGCAAGAACGTGTCCTGAGGGAAGAAGACGCTGACGCCTGTCGGCGAGCCCGACGGGGTTGTGGGAATTCCGTTCCCTTCCGATGTGAGCCCGAGATACTTGTCGATCGACGACCGCTCGCGATCGACTTCGATCCCGGCCAGCGCGGTGTGCTTGAAGCCGGCCCAGTCCTGGAACTTGTAGGTCGCTTCCGTCTGGTTGGCGAGCACGTCAGTGATCTGGAGACGGCTCTGCGGATTCATCGTTAGCGTCGAATTCGAAAGCGGGTTGGCGATCACCGGCTGCTCAGGCAGCGTTCCGACATAGTTCTGGGTCGAGCGAGATGCGCGGAACTTGTTGCTGACCATCAGGTCGGGCGTGATCTGCACTTCCGCGTTCAACGTGCCGATGTCCTGGCCGGTCCGGTAGAAGTCGCGGTTGATCTGGCCATACCAGTTGTTGCGGTTGGAGCCGAAGTCCGGGAACGGCCCACCGGCAGTCGTCGCCGTGCTCGGCCGGTAGTAGGGCACGCCGAAGTCCGGCACGCCGGTCAACTCGGTGTGGATGTAACCCCCGGTCACCTTGATCGTGTCGGTCGGCTTCCAGGTCGTGGCGACGAACGCGCCGTTGCGATTATCCTTGACGAAATCGCGACCGGCGACATCGGCGTCCTGGAACAGACCGCCTGCACGAACGGCCAGCGTCGGGTTGATCACCTGGTTGACGTCGAGCACCACACGCTTGGTCTGGTCGGTGCCAAACGTCGTGTCCATGTTGTAGAAACTGTTCTGCGTCGTCGCCTGCTTGGTGACGATGTTGATCGCACCACCGGCGACACCGCGGCCGGCGAAGGTCGAGCCGGGACCGCGCAAGATCTCGACCTGCTCGGTGAAGAAGTTCTCGCGGACACTGACGCCGGGATCGCGCACGCCATCGATGAAGATGTCGTTGCGGGCGTCGAAGCCGCGGATGAAGAAGCGGTCGCCGAAGGCGTTGCCGCCCTCGCCCGTTCCGAGCGTCACGCCGGCCGTGCTCAGGATCGCCTGCTTCAGCGTCGTGGCGTTCTTGTCCTCGAGCACTTCCCTTGTAAGCACGGTGATCGATTTTGGCGTGTTGAGGATTGGCTCAGGGAATTTACTTGACGCTTGCACTCGGGTGGCCATGTAAGGCGCGGCGGGATTTGCGTACGGATCGCGATCGGCAGGACCAGGGCTCGGATTGGCGACAGGCGCTTGTGCGGCCTGCTGCCGCTGCGCCGCGCGCCGCAGGGCGTTGCGCGCACGAATCTGATCGGCGGTGGGCTTCGAAGCGGTCGGACGCGGACGCTGCTGAGGCGCATCGACGTTCACGGGGGGCAGATTGGTCTGCTGCGCTTGTGCGCCGGTCGAGACCGTCGCGACCGCGATCAGACTGGCGACCGCCGACACGGTCTTGCCTGTTGCGACCTCGAAGTTGCTGCCGATTGGCTTCTTCAACGCAGCCGAACGCAACGACCGCGGTGACCTGACATTCCCCATTTCACGCCCCAATTCTTGACGACAATTGGTCGCATTGTGACAATGCGACGCGATGTTGCTATCGAGCGGGATACTGGGGGTCAACGCGATCTCGGCCACACTCCGTTTGAATCCGACCATTTCAAAGCAATTCTAAACTCGGTTGAGTGCGCCGCAGTTTTAAACGGTTCTAAACTTGAACCATTCTAATCTGGATATTTGATCGCTGCGATCTCGTCGTGCCGCATCAACCTTCGAGCTGATGCGCTTCGTCGATGCAGAAACGCGAACGATGGGGCGGTGCTATCGGTCGGAGAAAAGCAGGTCAATGCGATTGATCTGCCTGCACATTTGAATTCATCCAGATCGGACTCGGTGCAGATTTCAATCTGGAAACATGGCGCATGCGAGAGCTGCGCAGGCGCGAGCAGCGGCGCCGCTCTCAATCGCTGCTCGGCGGCTTCATCAGCGAGAACAATTCGTCGACGGTTTTCTGCGCGACGGCGCGCACGCGATCGGAGTTGTCCATGCCGGCGATGTTGACGCCGTTGACGACGGCTTTGATCTCGTCGCGAAAGTCGGTCAGGAAGCGCAAGGGATCGCGCTGCTCGTTGGCGACGCGCGCGATCAGTCCCGTGATCAGAATCTGGCACGCGATCAGCTTGCCGTTCAGTTCGTCCATCCTGCGCTCCCGTTGTGGCGGGGCCGATATGACCGATGCCGAATTTCCTGACAACCGAAACGCCGTGCAGGCGAATTAGAACCGTTCTCACGGGGGTTGATCCCGGCGGACTTCGCAGCGCAGCCGGGGCGCCCTTGCGGGCGGCTCTCCAAGCCGCCTACACCGGCTCCGGGCATTGCCCAAGATTTGCGCGCGGATCGTTCGCGCCGGGAAAATGCAGCACTGCACACCGTAGTGTCACGGAGCTGCCTAGACAGTGCAAAGCTTTCCAATTGTTTAGGATTCCGAACCGATAGTGCTGTTTACACTGGAACTTGGCGTGTATTATACAAGCGCGCTGGAACCCTATGATTGCTCCACAATTCGTAGTTTTGGGCGTAAAAGCCAACGAGCCGACATGAAAAAAACACGGCCGATCCTCTGGATACTGATCATCGCGGCCGTGGCCTCCGCGGGTTACTATGGCTGGCATAAATTCGGCTCGCCCGAGGCCGGAAAAACCCAGATGGCTCAGAAGGGTCCGCCGCGCCCGCCCGCCATCCCCGTCAGCGTTTCGCCGGTCCAGAAGGCCGACTTCCCGGTTTATCTGACCGGTCTCGGCACGGTTCAGGGCTTCAATACGGTACAGGTCCGGAGCCGGGTTGACGGCCAGATCGACAAGATCGCCTTCAGCGAAGGCCAGATGGTCAAGCAGGACGACCTTCTGGTCTCGATCGATCCCCGGCCGTATCAAGCCACGCTCGACCAGGCCAAGGCCAAGAAGGCGCAGGACGAGGCGAATCTCGCCAACGCCAACCTCGAGCTCCAGCGCGCCATGAAGCTTGGCGAGTTCGCGACGGCGCAGCGGGTCGACACCCAGCGTTCCACCGTCGCGCAGCTGACCGCCCAGATCGCCGCCGACGAAGCCGCCATCTCCAACGCCCAGACCCAGCTCGACTACACCCAGATCAAGGCGCCGTTCACCGGCGTGGCCGGGCTGCGCCTGGTCGACGTCGGCAACATCGTCAACGCCTCCACGCAGACGGGAATCGTGACGATCTCGCAGGTCGAGCCGATCTCGGTGATCTTCACCGCGCCGGAAGATCAGCTGCCCTATATCAGCGAAGGCCAGAAGGCCGGTGCGCTCAAGGTGATCGCGTTCACCACCGACGGCAAGAAAACGCTGGCCGAGGGCAAGCTCGCGGTCATCAACAACCAGGTCGACACGACCAGCGGGACTATTCGGCTCAAGGCGGTGTTCGACAACAAGGAGCACACGCTGTGGCCGGGGCAGTCGGTCTCGACGCGCCTTCTGGTACGCACCCTGAAGGACGCGACCGTGGTTCCGGATGACGCGGTTCAGCATTCGACCAACGGCCTCTACGCCTATACCGTCAATCAGGACAACAAGGCGGAAGTGCACAAGATCAAGGTCAGCTACGCCATCGACGGCCGTTCGGTCGTCGACGAAGGCTTGAGCCCGGGTCAACAGGTGATCACCGGCGGCCAGTTCAAGGTCCAGCCCGGAAGCCTGGTCTCGACGGCCGTAGCAAGCTCGGATCCGAGCCAGAACAAGGTACGACAGGAATGACCGAGGGCGGGATTTCGGCACCTTTCATCCGTTATCCCATCGGCACCTCGCTCCTGATGGCCGGAATTCTCTTCGTCGGTCTTGTCGCCTATCCCCTGCTGCCGGTCGCGCCGCTGCCGCAGGTGGACTTCCCGACCATCCAGATCACGGCCAATTTGCCGGGCGGCAGCCCCGAGACGATGGCCTCGTCGGTGGCCCAGCCGCTCGAGCGCCAATTCGCCCAGATCCCCGGCATCGCCCAGATGACCTCGACGAGTTATCTCGGCACCGCCTCGATCACCATCCAGTTCGACCTCAACCGCAGCATCGACGGCGCCGCCAACGACGTGCAGGGCGCCATCAACGCTGCAAGCGGCCAGCTGCCGAAGAACCTGCCCTCGCCGCCGACCTACCGCAAGGTCAACCCGGCCGACGCGCCGATCCTGCTGCTCTCGGCGACATCGGATACACTGCCGCTGACCACCGTCAGCGATGCCGTCGACGCCCAGCTTGCCCAGCAGATCAGCCAGCTCTCGGGCGTCGCGCAGGTCTTCATCGGCGGCCAGCAGAAGCCCTCCATCCGCATTCAGATCGACCCGGCGAAACTCGTCGCCAAGGGCCTGTCGCTGGAGGACGTGCGCAGCCAGATCGCGATCACCACGGTCGACAGCCCCAAGGGCAATATCGACGGGCCGAAGCGCGCCTACACGATTTACGCCAACGACCAGCTCACCCAGTCGAAGGACTGGAACGACGTCATCATCGCCTATCGCAACGGCGGCCCGTTGCGAATCCGCGACATCGGCCAGGCGGTCAGCGGGCCCGAGGACGCCAAACAGGCGGCCTGGGCCAACGGCAAGCGCGGCGTGTTCCTGGTGGTGTTCAAGCAGCCGGGCGCCAACGTCATCGAGACCGTCGACCGGATCAAGGCGACCCTGCCTCGCCTCGTCGCGGCGATCCCGCCCGCGATCAAGATCGAGCTCATCAGCGACCGTACCACGACGATCCGCGCCGCGGTCGAGGACGTCCAGTTCACGCTGCTCCTGACCATCGCCCTCGTGGTCATGGTCATCTTCGTCTTCCTGCGCAGCTTCTGGGCGACGGTCATCCCCACCATCACGGTTCCGCTGGCGCTATTGGGCGCGTGCGCCCTGATGTGGGTCGTTGGCTATTCGCTGGATAATCTGTCGCTGATGGCGCTCACCATCGCGGTTGGATTCGTCGTCGACGACGCCATCGTGATGCTCGAGAACATCACGCGCTACATCGAGGAAGGCGAATCGCCGATGGCGGCCGCCTTCAAGGGCTCCAAGGAAATCGGCTTCACCATCGTCTCGATCAGCATCTCGCTGGTCGCGGTCCTGATCCCGCTGCTGCTGATGGGCGGCATCATCGGACGCCTGTTCCGCGAGTTCGCCGTCGTGCTGGCCATGACCATCTTCGTCTCGATGTTCGTGTCGCTGACGCTGACGCCGATGATGGCCTCGCGCTTCCTGCGCGCTCATGGCGAGGTGACCCACGGCAAGTTCTACCAGTGGAGCGAACGCGCCTTCGACGGCATGCTGCGCGGCTACGAGTACGTTCTCGATCATGCCCTAGCCTGGCGGCGCACCACGCTCATGATCTTCTTCGCCACGCTCGGCCTGTCGATCTATTTGTTCATCCTGATCCCGAAGGGCTTCTTCCCGCAGCAGGACGTCGGCCTGATCACCGCGACCTCGGAAGCGTCCCAGGACATCTCCTTCGCCGAGATGCAGCGGCGCCAGGTCGAGCTCGGCAAGATCGTGATGGACGATCCCGACGTCGCCACGATCGCGATGAACATCGGCGGCAGCGGCCGCGCGGGCAACAACGGCAATTTGTTCATCACGCTGAAGCCGCGTAACGAGCGCAACGCGTCGGCGCAGGAGATCATTGCCCGGCTGCGTCCGAAGCTCGAGAAGGTGTCCGGCGCCCGCCTCTACATGCAGGCGGCCCAGGACGTCCGGCTCGGCGGCCGGCCGACGCGCACGCAGTTCGAGTTCACGCTACAGGATGCCGATCTCACCGAGCTCAATGACTGGGCGCCGAAAATCCTCGCCAAGATGCAGACGCTGCCGCAGCTGCGCGACGTCGCGACCGACCAGCAGACGCAGGGCACCACGGTCCAGCTCAAGATCAACCGCGACACCGCATCGCGCTACGGCATCCAGCCGCAGCTGATCGACGACACGTTGTACGACGCCTTCGGACAGCGGCAGGTCACGCAGTATTTCACCCAGCTCAACACCTACAAGGTGATCCTCGAGATCCTGCCGGAGATGCAGGGCAGTCTCGACAGCCTGAACAAGCTCTATCTGAAATCGCCGCTGACCGGCGACCAGGTGCCGTTGTCGACCTTTGCGACCTGGACCACCGATCCGGTCCGCCCGCTCTCGATCAGCCACCAGGGCCAGTTCCCGGCGATCACGATCAGCTTCAACCTCGCCCAGGGCGTCGCGCTCGGCCAGGCCACCGAGGCCGTGCAGAAGGCGATGGCCGATCTCGGCGCACCACCGACCCTGAATTCGAGCTTCCAGGGCACCGCGCAGGCGTTCCAGCAGTCGCTCGGCACCGTGCCGCTGCTGATCCTCGCAGCCCTCGTCGTGGTCTATCTGATCCTCGGCATTCTCTACGAGAGCTACATCCACCCGATCACGATTCTGTCGACCCTGCCCTCGGCCGGCGTCGGCGCGCTCCTGATCCTGATGGCGGCCGGCTTCGACTTCAGCCTCATTGCATTGATCGGAATCATTCTCCTGATCGGCATCGTGAAGAAGAACGGCATCATGATGGTCGACTTCGCCATCGCGGCCGAGCGCGACGAGCACAAGACGCCGGAGGAATCGATCCGCCAGGCCGCGCTGCTGCGCTTCCGGCCGATCATGATGACGACGATGGCCGCCCTGCTCGGCGGCGTGCCGCTGATGCTCGGCCACGGTACCGGCGCCGAGATCCGCCAGCCGCTCGGCTACGCCATGGTCGGCGGCCTGATCGTCAGCCAGGCGCTGACGCTGTTCACCACCCCGGTGGTCTATCTCTATCTCGACGAGCTCAACAACTGGTTCTCGGGCTGGGGCCGTTCGGGTGACGGCGAAGGTCACGAGACGCCCGAGCACAGCACCGTCAAGCAGGCCGCCGAGTAAGCTTGCACCGCGGCTTCCGCGACGCTACAGCGAGGCCCTCGGTTCACGCCAACGCGGTTTCGCCATGTCCATGCAATCCAGACTTGTCGCCCTCGCCGCCGCCCTTCTGCTGTCGACAGGCGGCGCGTATGCCCAGCAGAGCGCCAAAAAGAGCGCCGCTTCCCCTGCACCGGCAGCACAGTCCGCGCCAGCCCCGACCCAGCCGCAGGCTGACGGTGCGCAGCAAGCCGGATGGGTCGTGCGCTGCACCAGCGTCAGCCGCGATGCGCCGCTCGAATGCGCGATGGAGCAGAACGCGGTGCTGACCAAGACCGGCCCATCGCGCCCGACACCCGCACGCCGGTGGCGCTGCTGCAATTGCCGCTCGGCCTCAACCTGCCCGTCGGGGCCAAGCTCCAGGTCGACGAGGGCAAGACATTCGACCTCCAGATCCAGACCTGCGAGAACCGCGGCTGCTACGCCTCGACGCCAATCGCGGCGGACCTGCTCGCGGCCTTGCGGTCGGGCAAGCAGCTGAAGGTCTCCTTCCAGAACATGGCCAAGGAGGCGATCGCGATCCCGATGCCGCTGGGCGATTTCGCGGCCGCCTACGACAAGATCAAGTAGGCATGCTGTCATCGCCCGCGAAGGCGGGCGATCCAGTATTCCAGAGAGAGCGCGACTGGAGCCGAGGGGTCGCGGCGTACTGGATGCCCCGCCTTCGCGGGGCATGACACCACACCGTTTTCTCCCTACTGCCGCGCCATCTGCGCGTTGCCGACAGCATCGCCGTCGAGCTTCTGGTCGTCGTGCATGGTGACGGTGACGCGCAGCAGCCGCCCCTCGAACTCGAACGGCGCCTCGTAATGCGACACGGGGCTGCCACGGTCGCGGCCGATGTCGAGGCCGGACCACGAGATCAGCGTGTGGAAGCCGAGCTGGGTCTGGAGCGACCCCGCCGGCTCGCCGTCGATCAGCAGCGTGTATTCGGTGACGCCGGTGCGCGAGCCTTTCGCCGGCGGCTCCTTGCGCACAAGCCGCTCGACATGCACGCCGAGCCGCCGCGCGCCTGACGGCACTTTGCGGTCCGACCGCACGATCTGGTGGCTGCCGCCGATGTTGAGATCGTGCACGAGATGGCCGTCCCTGAGGTAGAGGCTGTAGCCCGACGTCGCATCGCCATGCGAGATCAGCACGCCGTTTGCACCCGCTTCGTCGATCTCGACATGCGCCTCGATCGTGTAGCTGCGGCTGCGCACGTCAGGCGCGACGTCGGTCGGCACGTGGCCCATGCCGGCGTGGAAGACGAAATGGTGGCGCGCACCGTGGAAGCGTGCCGCGTTCTCGGCGAAGCGCGGCCCGAAGCGATCGTCGAGCGGCAGCACCTTGTGCCTCTCGGCCTCCGCCCACCAGGTCGCGATCATTGCTGCCAGACGCTCCGGCTCCTTTGCGGCGAGATCGTCGGTCTCGGAGAAATCCTCGTCGAGATGAAACAGCTCCCATTTGTCGTTCTCGAACGGCGTGCCCGAGGGATGAAAGGCGACCGCCTTCCAGCCGCCCTGCCAGAGGCCGCGATGGCCGAACATCTCGAAATATTGCGGCGCGCTCTTTGACGGTGCAGACGCATCGGTGATCGAGCGCGCAAAGCTCTCGCCTTCCAGCGGCATCTGCGGGCAGCCACCGATCTCGTTCGGCGCCTCGATGCCGATCAGCTCGAGCAGCGTCGGCGTGAGGTCGCAGGCGTGGACGAACTGGTGCCGCAGCTCGCCTTTGCCTGCGATTCGCTTGGGCCAGTTGATGACGAAGGGATCGCGGATGCCGCCGCCATGGGTGTTCTGCTTGTAGCGCCGCAGCGGCGTGTTCGACGCCATCGCCCAGCCATGCGGGAAATTGCTGTGGGTGTCGGGCCCGCCGATATCGTCGATACGGCTGAGCTTTTCCGCGATCGGCTCCGGCTTGAAGTTGAACGGCCCCATCGCGTTGACGAAGCCGAGCGGCCCGCCCTCCTGGCTCGCACCGTTGTCGGACATCACGATGATCACGGTGTTGTCGCGGATGCCGGCCGTTTCCAGGAACGAGACAAGCCGTGCAAGATGCCGATCGGAATGATCGAGCATGCCGGCGAAGGCCGCCTGCAGGCGGGTGAAGACGCGGCGCTCGTCGGCCGAATGCTCCTCCCAGGCCTTCACGCCGTCGTTGCGCGCCGGCATCCGCGTTCCCTCAGGCACCAGCCCCATCGCCTTCTGGCGTGCCAGACGCCGTTCGCGCTCGACGTCCCAGCCGTGCGCGAATTCGGCGTCGTAACTCCCAATGATGTCGGCCGGGGCCTGATGCGGCGCGTGGCAGGCGCCAAGTGCGACCCAGGTGAGCCAGGGAATGTCGGGCCGATCGGCGACATGGTCGCCGATGAAGCGGATCGACTGGTCGATCAGATCCTCGGTCAGATGATAGCCGTCCGCATACGTGCCCGGTGGATCGATATGCGTGTTGCCGGAGACGAGCTCGGGCGCATACTGGTCGGTCTCGGCATCGAGGAAGCCGTAGAAGCGATCAAAGCCGCGTCCCAAGGGCCAGCCGTCGAATGGGCCGGTAGCTCCGCTTTCGGTCAGCGGCGTGACGTGCCATTTGCCGACCATGTAGTTGCGATAGCCATGGGGGCGCAGCATCTCGGCCAGCGTCCCCGCCTCGCGCGCGATCTTGCCGCGATAGCCGGGATAACCGGAATCGAAATTGGCAAGGCAGCCGACGCCGACCGAGTGATGGTTGCGCCCTGTCAGCAGCGCGGCGCGCGTCGTCGAGCACATCGCCGTGGTGTGAAATCCTGAGTAACGCAGGCCTTCCGCGGCGAGCCGGTCGATGGTCGGCGTCTTGATTGTCGAGCCATAGCAGCCGAAATCGGAGAAGCCGACGTCGTCGAACAGCACGACCAGGATGTTCGGCGCGCCGTCGGGCGGCCTCGGCGCCTCCGGCCACCAGGGTTTCGACTCCGCGACCGTCTTGCCGGCGGTGCCGCGGAACGGCGTGCCGCTGCCTGCGCTCATCTGCTTCTCCCTGCTGGTTGCCCGGCGGCTGCGGTTGACCCGCGGCTCGGCCACGCCTAGATTATAATCCGACTTATGATTATTGTTTTAGCCGGATGCAAGCACGGATGCGGCCAAGCTCGGACGAACCCGATTTCGACCTGCCCGGCGTTGCCCCGTCGCGGCAAAAGCGCAGCCGCGAGACGACGCTGGCGCTGCTGCGCGCCGGCGCCGACATGCTGCGCACGCGCAGCCTGGCCGAGCTGTCGATCGAGGCGCTCTGCACCGAGGTCGGCGCCACCGTCGGCGCCTTCTACAGCCGCTTCGAGAGCAAGGAGGCCTATTTCAACGCACTGATGGCGCTGGCTGCGCGCGACGGCGAACAGCGGCTGGGCGAAATCAGGCGACCGTCATCGGATACGGACCTCGACAAGCTCTGCCACACCATCGTCAGCGGCATCATCGCCTGGATGCGAAACCACGAAGGCGTGCTGCGCGCCGCGCTTCAGCACGACAACACCCGCCCGGACAAATGGACGCCGTTCAAGGCCCTCGCGAAGGCAACGACTGAACGCGCAACCCCTCTCCTGCTCCCGGCCATGGGCAAGGGACGCAAGGCCGCCAAGACCCGCACCATCGCCTTCGGCTTCCAGGTCGTGCTGGGCACGCTGGTGAACGCGACCCTCAACGATCCCGGGCCGCTGTCGCTTGGATCAAAAGAGATGGAGACGCGACTGGCCGGTTGCCTGTTGCTGTTGCTCCAGGCGGAGATCAATCAGTCGACGCCGAGATAGGCCTTCTGCACCTGCGGGTCCTGTGCGAGCCCCGCGGCCGTGCCGGACAGCACGCTCTTGCCGACCTGGAGCACGGTCGCGAAGTCCGAGACTTCCAGCGCCAGCTCGATCGACTGCTCGGCAAGCAGGATGGTCAGGCCCTCGCGATGCAGTCGGCCGAAGGTCTCGTACATGGATTCGACCACCGCCGGCGCGAGGCCGAGCGACGGTTCGTCCAGCATCAATAGCTTCGGATCGCTCATCAGCGCGCGGCCGACCGCGAGCATCTGCCGCTCGCCGCCGGACATGGTGCCGGCGCGCTGGTTGCGGCGCTCCTTCAGGCGCGGGAATATCTCGTAGACGCGCTCAAGCAAATTGGCCTGGCGCGACTTGTCGTGCAGCGGCGTCGCGCCGAGCATGAGGTTGTTCTCGACGCTCTGCTGCACGAACAGCCGCCAGCCTTCCGGCGACAGCGCCAGCCCCTTGCGCACGATCGCAAAGGCCTTCTGGCCGGCGATGTCCTCGCCGCGAAAGCTGATCGATCCGGAATGCACGGGAATGAGACCCGCGATTGCGTTCAGCGTCGTGGTCTTGCCGCCGCCATTGGAACCGAGCAGCGCGACGACGCTGCCCTCCGGCACTTCCAGCGAGACGTCGGAGACACCGATGAGGTCGCCATAGCGCACCTCGAGGTGCTCGATCCGAAGAAGCGCACCGCTCATAGGTCCGGCCCGCCCATCAGCTCGACCGGCGTATGGCCGGCCGCGGCCTTCGCGGCGCGTTTGCCGAGATAGGCTTCGATCACCGCCGGGTTCGAGGTGACCTCGCGCGGCGAGCCGCGGGCGATCTCCTTACCCTGGTGAAACACCATCACGCGGCTCGCGAGCGACATGATCACTTCCATGATGTGCTCGACGATGACGAGCGTGATGCCGGAACGGTGGATGTCGCGCACGAGATCGATCGCGAGCCTCACCTCGTGGGCGTTGAGCCCGGCCATGGCCTCGTCGAGCAGCAGCACCTTCGGCTCGGTCGCCAGTGCGCGGGCGATCTCCAGCCGCTTGCGGCCCGGCGTGCCGAGCGAGCGCGCCGGCGCATCCGCAAGCCTGCTCATGCCGACGCGCTCCAGCACCGCGCGCGCCCTAGTCTCGGCCTCGTGGCGATGCGAGGTGCGCAGGAAGGCGCCGATCATGACGTTCTCGAGCACCGTCATGCCTTCAAAGGTCTGCGGCACCTGGAAGGTGCGGGCAAGCCCGAGGCCGGCGCGCTGCTCCGGCGCGAAGTCGGTGATGTCGGTCCCCTCGAACAGCACGCGGCCCGAGGTGGTCTTGAGATCGCCGGTGAGGCAATTGAAGAAGGTGGATTTGCCGGCGCCGTTCGGGCCGATCAGGCCGAGAATATCGCCCTGCTCCAGCGTGACGGACGCATCGTCCACCGCCTTGAAGCTGCCGAACGCCTTTGTGATCCCGCGCGCCTCAAGGAGCATGGCCCGCTCCCTTATCCGCGCCGGGCTTGCGTCGTCCCACGAACAGGCTGAGCAGGCCGCCGGGCTGGAAGCGCGCGATCAGCACGATGATCGCGCCATACACCACGAAGGTGAGGCCCGCCCCCTTGCCGCCAAGCCAGCTGTTGGAGATCTCCTCCAGCGGCACGAGGATCGCGGCTCCCACCAGCGGACCGAACAGCAGCCCTGCGCCGCCCAGCGCCGCCATGATCAGGATCTTGACCGAGATCAGGATGCCGAGCCCGGACTCGGGATCGACGAAGCCGAACATCATCGCATAGAGCGCGCCGGCAACGCTCGTCAGCGCCGCGCTCAGCATGTAGGCGTAGAGCTTGGTCCGGCTCGCAGGCGCGCCGAGCGAGCGCGCGGCGCGCTCGGAATCCTTGATCGCGCGCAGATAGAATCCCATGCGGCTGTTGGTCATCCACCAGGTGATGAACAGCGTGATCACGAGGACGATCAGGAAGAGGTAGTAGTACGGCAGCGACGACAGGAATGAGAGATCGAAGACGTTGCGCGGGACCGTCGGACCGGAGAGACCGACGGCAGCGCCAAGCCATTCGGTATTGGTCACGATCAGCCGTACCGTCTCTGCCACCGCGATCGTTGCCATGCTGAAATAATGGCCGGACAAGCGCAGCGTCGGCACACCGATGACCGCCGCAAGCCCCACCGCCAGCACGATGCCGCCGGGGATTCCAAGCAGCGGCGACAGGCCGAATTTGGCATAAGAGCCCATCGCGGCATAGGCGCCGCAGCCGAAGAACACGACATGCCCGACCGAGACCTGGCCGGCATAGCCGCCGACGATGTTCCAGGCCGACGCCGCGATCGCATAAAGCAGCACCAGCGCGCCCAAGCGCTGCTGGAACGGCGAGGACAGCAGCAGCGGATAGGCGACCGCAATGGCTGCGACGACCGAAAGCCAGATCCAGCGCCGCATCACATCTTCCCCATCAGACCCTGTGGCCGGAACCAGAGGAAGGACAGGAACAGGACATAGACGACGATGTCCTTGTAGACCGCGCCGATCAGATAGCCGGAGAGCGATTCGATGACGCCGATCAGCAGCCCTGCGACGAGAGCGCCCGGCACGCTACCAAAACCGCCGAGCGACACCGTGACGAATGCGACGATGCCGAGGGTCTCGCCGACGGTCGGCACGATGTAGAAGAAGTTCGCGATCAGCGCGCCGGCCAGGCCGGTGGCGCCGGCCGCAATCGCCCAGGCGATCGCCTGCATGGTGTCGGGCCTGATGCCCATGAGCTGAGCCGCGGTCTGATCCTCCGCCACCGCCAGCATCTTTGAACCAAGCGATGTGCGCGTCAGCAAGAGGTGCAGGCCGAATGTCACCAGCAGTGCGACCACGCCGGCGAGCAGCCGTGAGGCCTCGATGCGCAGGCCGGCAAATGCATAGGTGCCGCCGACGATATTCGGCGGCATCGACAGGAAGTTGGCGCCGAACCACCAGAACACGGAATAGCGCAGCAGCAGCGCGAGCCCGAACGTGCCCAGGATCTGCGCCAGCATCGGCCCCTTCATGATGTCGCGGATCAGCGCGAAATAGACCACGACGCCGACGGTGGCGAGCACCAGCGTCGCCAGCGGCGCGCCGAGGATCGGCCCTCCCCCCATCAGGGTATAGACGACATAGGCGACGTACATGCCAAGCATGACGAAGTCGCCATGCGCGAAATTGACGATGTTCATCATGCCCCACACCAGCGTGAGGCCCGAGGAAAACAGGGCGTAGACGGCGCCAAGCAGAAGCCCGCCGACAATCACCTGCACGAGTACGAAGGACATGAGCTGCGTTGCTCTGATCAAAACATTCTGGGAAAGGCGGGACGCGCGGTCCCGCCTTCAGGCAATCTTACCAGCCCTTGTAGGGCAGTACCGGCGCCTTCTCGGCATTGGCCTTCGGCCATACCGCGACGTAGTTCTCGCCATCCTGGAGCTGGATGATGGCGCCGGAAGCCAGGATGTTCTGGCCCTTGTCGTCGAACTTCACGCCCTTGTAGCCGATCATGAGCTGCTCGGGCTTGAGGTCCGTCGCCTTCAGCGCGGCCTGGATCTTTGCAGGCTCGGTCGAGCCGGCGCGGTCGATGGCATCGGCCAGCACGAAGAAGCCCTGCATCTGCCGGGCGACCGTGTCGTCCATCTCCTCGCCGCTCTTCTTCTTGTACATGTCGGCGATGATGGCGGACGGCGAGCCCGGCGGTCCCACGACCCAGGACGAACGGTTGAAGACGCCTTGCGAGATCTTGCCGACGGCCTTGGTGAAGGACGGATCGGAATAACCGGCGTCATCGGCAAGCAGCACGGCCGGCTTGTAGTCGAGCGACTGCATCGTCTTGGCGAACAGGATCGCGTCCGACGTGTAGCTGATCATGATGACGACGTCGGGCTTCTTGTCCTTGAGCTGGAGTACCTGTCCCTGCAAGTCGGTCGCGTTGACGGGATAGGCAACGTCGAGCGCGATCGGCTGGCCCTTCTCCTTGAAGGCAGCCGCGATCGTGTTCGCGACCGATGTGCCGTATTCGGTGTTGTCGTGGACCACCGCGACGTTGTCGGTCTTGGCGCCCTGCGCCTTGATGTCGGCGAGGAAGTCGACATAGATCTTGGCGAAGTCCGTGGCGATCGGCGTGGTGCGGAAGAACCATTTGAAGCCGCGCTCGGTGAGATTGGCGGCGACCGATTCAGAGTTCAGGAAAGGGATTCCGTATTTTTCCGCGATGGCGCTCGAGGTCAGCGTGACGCCGGACTGATACGAGCCGAACACGGCCGCGACCTTCTCTTCCGTGATCAGGCGCAGCGCCTGATTCTGGCCCGTTGCGGGGTTGCCCTGGTTGTCGGCGATGATCACCTCGACCTTGGCGCCGCCGAGGCCGGCGAGCCCGGCGTTCTTTGCCAGCGGGAAATTACCGAGCTCGGGATGGGCGTTGTTGATGATGTCGGTTGCGACATCCAGCGCCGCCTTGGCGTGCGCGCCAATCGAGGCGGTGCCGCCGGACATCGGCATGATCACACCGATCTTGACGACCTTGTCCTGCGCGTGGACGCCGGACGTAAGCGCTAGAGACATCGCGGCCGCGCAAAACAGCCTGGTGACGTGCTTGAAATTCATCAAATCAGACCTCCCAAAGGGTTTCCCCGACCAAGCTATTTTGGAAGCTGCAGGCTAAGCGCCCGCTTCCGTTTGTTTATGCCTGGTGGATCTAGGATGGCATGCCAGCCGGACACCGGCAAGGTGAAACGGACTTGCGCAATGCTGCATGGGAGGCAGCGAACGCGCCGGCGCGGGCGGCGTTCAAATCCGGCGTCGTCCGGCGCGAACGCGGTAACCCGAACGGCGGACGCCATTGCCATCTGCAGGGGGGGGTTAACGCTGCGACTGCGCCAAGCGCGGTCCGCTGGCGTAACCCGGCCCCCGTGTGTTTCCGCGAACGCAGAGGCGGTGGGTTACGCTGCCGCCAACCCACCCTGCGAAACGCCGTCAGCCGACGACGTCGCCCGCCCGCAGCAGCGTCGTGAAGCCGCCATAGATCATGCGCTTGCCGTCGAAGGGCATGTCGGCGCCCTTGAACCGCTCATCGGCCATCACCTTCTTGTTGACGGCATCGCGGGTCTCCCGGTCACGGTAGACGATCCAGGAGAACACCACGACCTCGTCCTCCTTCGCGATCACCGCGCGCGGAAACGAGGTCAATTCGCCATAGGGCACGTCGTCGCCGACGCACTCGACGTAATCGAGCGCGCCGTGCTCCATCCACACCGCGCAGGCCTTTCGCGCCAGCGCCTTGTAGGCCTCGATCTTGTCCTTCGGCACGGCCAGCACGAAACCATCGACATAGGGCATCACGGGATCTCCTTTGGGTTGCCTGCCCCAAGGACGAAGCGGCGCACGGCGATCCGACACGTCATCGACCCGCAAGGTGAGGCAAACTGTCGCGAGGATTTCGTGCGCTACTTCACATTTGAAGCTCGCCGCGCCGTGACATCATCCCGGACGTTTGCGCTCGAACATCGGCTACTTCAGATTGCAGTTGAGAGGGCAGCTTGCATGAGCACCCGCCTGTCATTGCTTTGTGTCCACGGCGTCGGTCACGCGGAGATCGACGCCGAGTTTCGAAAGTCATGGTCCGAGGCGATCATACGCGCCGTCCAGTCCGTCGATCAGAGCCTCAACCCGGCCATCGACTTCCTCTCGTATGACGACCTGTTCGACAAGAGCCCGCCCAACCTCGTCACCTACGGCATCGCGCTGGCGAAACTGCTGGCGAGCGCGACCGTCCACGGGATCGGTGATCTGCTCGCGGGCACACGCAGCCTCGAAGACGTACCAACCCTGATCAGATGGACCGCTGGCATGGTCGCCCAGTGGTCGGTGGATGAGCAGCTGCAGGCCGCGCTGCGCGGCGCAGTCCTCGACAAGCTGAAGAGCGGCAACTACGACGTTGTCCTGGCTCACAGTCTCGGCTCGCTGATCTGCTACGACACGTTCGTGCGCAACCCCGCTGCGATCAGGGACAAGGTCTTCGTCACGTTCGGCTCGCAAATCGGCAATCCAGCGGTGCGCGACATCTTCGCAGGCCGCATTCAGGACCTTCCCAGCCGGAAATGGTACCATCTGTTCAACCGGGAAGATCGCGTTCTCACCTATCCGCTCGAGATCGCCGCAGACAATTTTCAGCAGGTACTGACACCGTTCGATGTCCCCAACGATCTCCTGAATCACAACGCGACCTGGTACCTGTCGCGCCCCGAGACCGTCGCCACCGTCTGGCACGACGTGGTCCCGGTGCCGGCGTCACGCTCCATCGTCAGCGCCGCGCGGGGGATTGCCCGCATTGACGCCCGGCCGACCCGCCGCGCCCTGCTGATCGGCATCAACGACTATCCCAAACCCGCGGACAGGCTCGAAGGATGCGTCAACGACGTATTCCTCATGAGCTCGGTGCTGCAGGAAAGCGGCTTCAAGCCTGACGAAATACGCGTCGTGCTCAATGAGCGGGCGACGGCGCAGGGCATTATGGAAGGCTTCACTGGCTGCTCGAGGGCGTCCGCGACGGCGACGAGCGTATGCTGTTCTACTCGGGCCATGGCGCCCAGATTCCCAGGTACAGCCCGAGCGGCGCACCGGATAGCGTCGACGAGTGCCTGGTCCCCTATGATTTCGACTGGACGCCCGAGCACGCGATTCTCGACCGCCAGTTCAGCCAGCTCTACTCGCAGCTTCCATATGACTGCTATTTCGTCGCCATGCTCGACTGCTGCCATTCCGGCGGCATGACACGTGACGGCGGTCCGCGCATCCGCGGCCTGACGCCGCCCGACGATATCCGCCACCGGGCGCTGCGGTGGGAGGCAAGCGAAGGCATGTGGGTGCCGCGCGAGTTCCCTCCCCTCAACGAGAGCCTGAGCAAGAGCAAGAACGGCGCCGACTATCTCGGCGACAACGGCGCCACGCAGCGGCTCGGGCGCAGCATGGCGCTCCGCACCCAGCCCGACAAGGAATACAACAAGACGCGGGCCGAGCTCGGGCATCACGGTCCTTATCTGCCGATTCTCCTCGAGGCCTGCCAGGAGCAGGAGCTAACCTATGAATATCGTGACGGCGTCACGTCGTATGGCGCCTACACGTTCTGCATGGCGAAGGTGCTGCGCGAACAACGAGACCGCGGCGCCAATCCGTCGTTCCAGGAGCTGAGCGAGCTCGTCACGGCCAAACTCCGTCGCCTCAAATACAACCAGACGCCCAATCTCGTCGGCGCCAAGACGCGCGTCGGCGCGAAAATTCCATGGGGCGCGGCAGAAGCAGGTCGCGGCCAGCGGCGGACGCCGAAAAAGCGTGCCGCCAAGACGGGCCGGAAGAAGCGCCGCTAATCGTTTCGCCTTGGATCGCCGCGCGGCGCATCGCGGGCGCCATGAGTCCGGCCAAGGCGCCGAGGCCGCACCGACGAAAGGGGAGGCCTGCCGACGGCGCGTCAGGCTCGCGACGCGGGCCCGATTCAGAGCAGGTTATGATCTGGGTAAATCGCCCGGAACTGGCTGGGGAACCTGGATTCGAACCAAGACAAACAGAGTCAGAGTCTGTTGTGCTACCGTTACACCATTCCCCACCGAAGTGCTTGATATCACAAGACTTTCTTCGGAAGTTTTGCAAGCCGCAGCAAAAGTTTTGCAAATCAGCGGCGCGCTGGCGCTCATATAGCCGCGCCGGCGTTCGCGGTCTAGCCCCTCTGTGAGCATCGCCGCTTGTTCTCGCTGCGTTCGCGCCATGGAAACGCCTGCACACCGCAGCCGGCGATCGCCCGAACGAAGCGCGGGAGGGTTTACAGGCTGATCCGATGACCTAATCGCCCAAGACCACGGATCGCTTGCCATAGAATTCGCCGACGCAATCATTCGGCAGCTGGCCCGGATTTTTGGTTAGCTCACCGTCCATCAGCATGGACGGCTTGACCGATCTCTTGGGGACGACGACATCCAGGTCCTTGGTCGTCCGAAGAAATTGATGCCTCTGGACACTCTCGCTCCAGAAGGTCGCGAATTGCGACTCCTCGGCGCGAGACGTATCCCAGCGCGACGCTATCGAGGAGCAAAAAAGAAAGGAGCCCGCAGGCCACCAGGGCCGTCATGCGAACATGGGCATGATGGCCCAGGGAGGGAAGGAAGCGGGCAGCCAGGGCGACGACGCAGCCCCCTCCGGCAAGAAGAAAAACCACCACCTGATTCCGCCCTCGCGTCGCGAGATCCTCGGCCGTCGCAAAATAGGCAATGACGTAAGCGGTATAGAGACCAGCGAGCACCGCCGCCACGAGCCCGACGATCAAGACCAGCAGCCGCGCCGCCGGCCTCGGTTGCGAAGGCACCACGAAGACCGAAAACAACGCCACGAAACCGAGCCAGGCCCACGTCGCGGATTCGGTGTAATGCCGGACCAGCTCGAGCCACAGATAGTACAACCCCATCGAGAAGGAAGCGGCGATCTTCCCCCCCTCCGGATATGCCGCCATCCGGACCGCATTCCCCGGTGACAAAAGCAGGATCGCAAGTCCGATGAAGGTCGCCGTCAGCATCGCTGCATGGCCCGCCAGTTGCGGGCGAGGATGGTAGAACGCGCGATAAAGCGCGGAACCGGCGACGAGGGCCACGATCCAAAATGGCGTGAACTCGTTGGCCAGAGCACCCAGGAAGCCGATTGCGGAGAGAACGACGATTTGGCCGGTCGAGAGCACGGTTTCGTTCGCTGCGGACCGCACCAGCTCGACGAGGATGATGATCACGAAGAGGGCGGGAACCATGTAGGACGCACTGCCCGAGATCCAGTAAAGCATCTCGCGCAGACTGATCGCCAGAACGAAGCTCGCCGCGCAGAGCATTGCACCCGCCAAAACTCTCTCTGGCCACGACAGGCCGGTCCACATTCGACCGGCCCAATAAACGCTGACTGCCAAGAAGATGGCCATGCCGCAAATGAGTATGACCGGATAGACGACCACGTAATCGACGCCTGTCACCTTGCTGACAACGGCGGGGGCGGCGATCGCCACAAGCGAGGTCAGTCGGCCCATCCGGTGCAAATAATAGGATTTGACCATTCCGACGAGACCCATGCTGTTGACGCGTTCGTCACGCAATAATCGTCGGATTCAGGCATCGCATAGAGCGCGATGGACGCGAACCAGAGCAGGATGAAGAGAGCGACAGAAGCGGCCACGATAGGCATCACGTCCGGCATGCGGCTTCCGAGGCGCACAGGAAATCCCCCAAATCAACAGAGCAAAGCGGCAGCAACGTGAGAGCGAACAGCCCCGAACGCAACCCTCGTTATGCAACGCGGCACAGAAGATCACAGGTTCCGCGGGCAAACAATCGAAAGGCTAGTTCGAGCCGCAGACTCGAACCACGATCTCAGCCTTGCCGTTCGCGATCATCACCTGGCCGTATTCGTCCTGCGGCGGGCTCTCCTCGTAGCGGAGCGGGATCGTGGTGATCGCTTCCTGCGCATCGCCGCCCGGCTGCTGCGTCTTCACGTCGAGGATCAGGATCTTCGGATTGATCCCCTGCGGCGAGCGCCTGGTCAGCCGGGCCTGCCAGCCATCGGTCGGTACCCTCACGTCGCCGACCATGACCAGCTTGGGCGGCGCGCCCGGCGCCCGGTCGATCCAGACCTTGAAGGTGTTTCTCAGCAGGACAGTCATGACACGTCTCTCCTTTGCCAAGCTGCGAATTGTCCGCTCCTCGTCCCGACCTGTGGCGCCGACCTTTCGCCTATCAAATCAGCGCAACCTGACGGACAGATATCAGGCCCCGACAAACCGCCTCCTCCTCCGACCAGGCTTTCAAGTCCCGGCTGCCGCCCTGGCGCGGATCGCGTTAGCGACGGCCGGAGCCTCACCGCCAAGCGCCTTCATAGTAGATCCATTCGGCGCTCGTCGTGTGTGTCATGCTCCTCACCCGCGGTTGTCTCTTGCGACGGAGAACGGGTCGATCGGTTTACGGCCGACCGTGCTTTGGCGGCGGAGGAAGGATAGGCTTGCAAGGCGAAGCTGATCGTGAAAGGCGCGTGAATTCGGCGGTCGAGAGGCGTCTCAACGGGTCAAGCGGATCTGTGCTTCCCCCGATGCAGCCGGTCTCGCCACCCGCGAAGGGCGATTCACGTTCAAATCACGTTGCCAGACTAGGATCATCGTCGACTTTGGGAAGTCTACGATCGGCCGGCGCGGTCCACCGTTCCAGAGCCGGCCGAGACCGCTCCGTTCGCCGCCAATCTCGACGACCTGAAGGAAGCCGATCTGACCTTTTTTCGAACGGCCGGCAATGCCGCCGGCGGAAAGCCAAGGGAGACCGCAATGAAATTCGAGATGTTCGACGTCGAAAACTATGACAAGTGGGGCGAGCTCGTGAAAAAATGGGCTCGCGATCGGTCGTCGCGCCCGACCACCGTCGCCGAATTCCAGGACCAGCTCCTGAAGGCCGACGTGATGGCGAAATATCCGCAGAAATTCACCGAGCTTGTCTTCATCGAGGCGGGCTACGATGACGGCAAGCTGCTGATCAAGCTGCCGCCGGCCGAGCTGCTCAATGAGGCCGAAAAGGAGGTGCAAGGCACCTCCCCTTACCCAATGCCGCCGTTCTACGCGAGCGACATGAAGGACAGCAGCCTGAAGAACGATACCCCCAGCAGCAGGCTGCTGTTCCATTCGAAGCGTGTCGGCGAGTACACGATCAAGTTCTGCGGGTGAGCAGGCACCCGCTCACCATGCGTGATGCCTGAAGCCGACGACCGGGACGCCTGCGCCGCCTATGCCATCGCGCAGGCGCTCCCAATCCTCGCGACGGGCAATTGGTTGCGCATGGAGCAGCCAGAGCGCGATGTCCTGGTCGGCGGGCGGCTTGCCGAACCATATCGCGCGGATTCCATCGAGGAATTTCCTGGCCTCGAGGCGCGCCTCTTCTGTCCTGCCGAGATGATACAGTGCGGCCGCCCTCCAGCCCGGGAGCGTTTTCGCCACGTTGTTGGCGCGATCGATCCCCTCGATCGCCTCCAGGTAATTGCCTCGCATGAACTGAAGCACGGCGCGATAGGGCCAGTGCAGTGGCGGCGGCGACCAGAACACCTTGAGAGCTTCTGCCACGAGTTCGTTGCCACGCTCGAAATTGCCGCAAAACCCGTGGCAGGACGCTGCCGACAGCAACGTCCAGGGATCGTTGCCGTTGAGCTCGCATGCGAGATCGACGTGGGCACTGGCTTCCGAATATTGCATCAGCATCGCCTGCGACCAGCCGAGGCAGAGCTGGGCCCTGGAATCGACGGGGTCGAGCTGCACCGCCGTTCTCGCAAGCTCGAGCGTGGACCTCGCCTTCGTCAGATCGCGGAACAGGCCCGGAAACACGAGATGCTCGGTATTGTTCATTTGAACCAGCGCGCTGTAGCTCGGCGAAAAGTTCGGAGCGACGGCGATCGCCTCGGTCAGGAGCGCGGTCGAAGCGCGCCAATGTTCGGCGCTGAAGCTTCCGAAGCTGGCCTGTGCGCGAAGCCAGCGGTCGTAGATGTCCAGGGACACGTCCGGCGCGACGGCCACGCGCGTCAGCCGCTCGGTCGACAGATAGACGTTCACCGAAAGCGCCGTGCGTTGCACGATCCTTTGTTGCACCTGGAACCAGTTCTCGAGCTTCAGCTCGAACGTGTCGCTCCAGATATAGACGCCGGCGTTCGTCTCTCGCAGCGTCAGCACCATGCTGATCGTGTCACCTGCCTGATAGGCGGTCGCCGCCACGCTGTAGCGGGACGCTGCCGTACGCTCTCCCGGCGCCACGGGCTGTTGCGTAGTGCCGTCTCCGACATACCACTCGCGGAATTTGGTCAGGCAGGCGATGAGATGATGTCGAAAGCCCGTCACGAGGTGGACGCGGTCCGCGCTTACGCCGTTCATGCTGAACGGATCGACCAGGATCGCGATCTTGGCCGCCGCCCGGGACGAGGCCGGCGAAGGTCTCGGCGCTTCATCGGCGGTCGAAACCTGTGCGCCGTCGCGCTGCATCTGATCGCCCGCAGCGGATGCGGCCTCACCCTCGAATTGGCCGTTCTTGATGTCGGCGATCAATTGCTGGGTCTTGGCCGAAGGCTCCATCCCATATTCATCGTCGAGGATGTTCCACAAGGTCTTGTAAACACGGAGCGCGCCGGACAGGTCGCCTTCTTCCGCGCGCGTCTGCATCGCGTAGCGGCACGCCTCCTCGTGGGTCGGGTCGAGATTCAGGATGGCCTCGGCCAGCGCGCGCCTGTTCGCCACGGCAAGTCCGACGTTCCTGAGGCCGGCCTCGAGTGCACGCGAGATGCGATCATGGAAGGTCTGCCGCTTGGCGAGAAGCCAGACACGGAACGACGGGTCGATATCGTCGAGGCCCGCGAGAAGAGTTTCCATGACACCTGGCGCGCTCATCAGCAGCGGATGCGCCTGTTGCGCTTCGGCCTCTCGCAAGGTGTCGAGGAGATCGACATGCAGCCGATGGCGATCCATTTCGACGAGCATTTTCTCGATCTGCAATCCGTCATATCCGGCCTCCAGGAACGTTTCCCGCAACTCATGGAGGACCTGGCGAAGCGACGCACGCGCCTTGTATTCGTCGGACTCGCTCCACAGCAGCCCGACCAGACGCTCGCGTGTTTCCTGGTGGCGATCCGTTAATGCCAGGTAGCCGAGAACCGCCCGCGACTTTCGGCTCTTGACCCGAATTTCCCGCCCCGCGAATGCGACGGACAGACCGCCCAAAACGGAAATCGACAGGCTTTCGCTCGGCTTGGGAATTCCACCATCCCTTGCAATGGACTTCGAGAGAGGTGCACGAGCGCTCACTTTGGATCCGCTCCGATAAATCGCTTTTGGGAATAACAGCAACTATAACAAACTAATTCCACGTGTATAGGCATCGCCTCCTCCGGTCGTGCGCCGAGCGGACACCAGACGTTCGGTCACGACGTCGGACGGCTCCATCTGGAGCGCCGGCGCGACGATCCGAACGACGGCAATCCCGAACATGGGACGGGTCAGATCGATGGCAAACGTCTCGACGCCTCTGGCTGACAGTCTCTCGATCAATGCAGCGAGCTGCCGCGCGGGCGTGTCCGGGCTGAACTCGACGGTTGCGTGGCGGGGCGCGATCGGATGCAGCAGCTCACAACTCGCGGCATCGATCAGCGTGCTGCGAGCGATGTGACGATGATCATGTTCGTTCAGCCGCTCGTCGCCTCCTTCCCGGCGCTTCTGCTCGACGACGGCATAGGCCAATTCCATCTGGCACATCTCCGTCAGCGCCGAGCGGACCGCATTCTCGACACTCAAGCGTGCAGCCAGTCCGCAGGCGAAGCCGCTGCCATCGGCGCAGCAGGAGATCGCCACGATGCAAGGCACCGACATGTCGGTGGTGATCTCGAGCAGCCAGGTTCGCCTCGTCGTGACGCCGCCGCGCGCTTGTGCAACCCAGGCTGCGGCCGTTGCCGCGGCGTGCCCCTCCAGTGCAATCTGCCGCCCGCGAAGGCCGCCGCGCCACCACAGGCTCGCCGCATCCCTCTCGACCAGCTCCAGCATCCCGTGCAACGCAGCCGTCTCGAACGAGGTGCCGGCCGCGCAGCCCGAGCTCAGGCTGAATGGCGGCGTGAGCGCGCTTCGCTCGGGCGTGCGGCGCAGGCACAGGTCCGCCGGAAACGGCACCGGCCGGCCGCTCGATAGCTGCGTCGCTTCGATCCAATCGACGTCGTTGCCCACCGACAGCCGCATGAACTCGGTCAGGACCGACCGGGATGCGGGATCGAAGGCGGCAAGTCCATCTGCGATCGGGCCCTGGTGAAGACGATCCAGCACGGTCTCGAACTGGGAGAGGTATTCGACCCCTTCTCCGATGCATGATTCGAAAGCCTGACGAAGCGAGAGACCGGCGCCGGATGCACTCGAGCGAGCCTGATGCGAGAAGGTGGAATCGACGCCGGTCGCACTGATCTCCGCGCCGAAGAACGTGACTCCCGGAGCATCACTGGAGACCAGCTGGAAGACGTCGGAAAATCTGGCCGCCGCTTCGAGCAGCGCGATGCGATTGCGCGTCTCTAACGGCTCCGTCCCACCCGACGGGAGGTAGTCGAGTTTCTCGAGGATGGATTCTAGCTCACGATCACGGCCGTGCGCTGGCGGGCCCGCCAGATATGCGGCCAACCGCTCGAACAGATTGGTTGCCTTCGATGCTTCCATCGGTCGGTTCCGCTACCCGGCAGGGTACAGCTGCGATCGACAGCATGCCATCAAGGCCCCCGCGGCAGGTCAAGACATTCGTGCGATGATGCCGCGACCGTGCGAATTCACGCTGGCTTCACGCCCCCGCATGATGATCGGCCCTCGACCGTAACGGGTTAGATGGCCGGTATGTGGAAAAATGGCTTTGTCGTTGCTATGGCAGCGGAATTTTCGTTCGCGGCCTATCATCGACCGATTTCGATCCGACGCAAGGTCCGGCGATGGATCATCGTGTCCCGCTGCGGTCCGAACTCGGAGTTCATCACCATCGCGAGCGCAGCGGGCAAGGTTGAACCGGAGGCCGAAGCTCCGATCGGCCTCGCGCCGGTCAACACGGCCGTTGGCATTCTCCTGTCGGAAACCGCGGAGGACATTACGTTCCTGATGCTTCGGCAGCAGCCGACCCATTTTCCGATCGCAGGAACATTCTTCCCGACCGACGGCTACAGCCGGATTTTCGAGTCACAAGGCAGGTTTCGCCTGCGGAGCGAAGGACGACACGCGCACCGTGCGCGAGGCCTCGACAGTCACGTCCGCAGCGACGTGCCGGATCCCCTGCCGAACGCGCAACGCGCAATGGGCTGGCACGTCGAGGCTGTCAGGCACAACTGGGTTGGCGAGTTCTTCGAATGAGGGCCGAGCCCCGAGCTCAGCGGGGATCGTGAGGAAGCTGAGCCGACAGCGACCCGTCCGCCAGATAAGCCACCGTCGCCTACTCCAGCTTGATATTCGCCGCTTCGATCACCTTCTTCCACCGCTCGGTCTCGGAGGCGATGTAGGCCTTGAAAGGTTCGGAATCGACCGCAACCGCGGCGGCGCCGAGCTCGGCCATCTTCTGCACCGTCTCCGGCTGCTGCATGAAGGCGCGGATCTCGCCCGACAGCTTTTCGACGATGGGCTTCGGCGTGGCCGCGGGAACGAAGAAGCCGTGCCAGGCCACGGCCTCGAAGCCCGGCAGGAATTCGGCGACGGCCGGGACTTCCGGATCGAAGGCGGCGCGCTTGGGCGTTGCAGTGGAGAGCATCGCGAGCTGGCCGGTCTTCACCTGCGGTAGCAGCAGCGGCACGTTGTCGAAGGCAAGATCGATCTGGCCGCTCAACAGATCCGTCAGCATCTGGCTGGAGCCCTTGTAGGGCACATGCACCATCTTGGTACCGGTCATCTGTTGAAACAGTTCGGCGGCAAGATGCTGCGAGGTGCCGACGCCGGCCGAGCCGAACGAGACCTTGTCGGGTTCGCCTTCAGATAGGCGATCAGCTCCGGCACGGTGCGCGCCTTGATCTTGTTGGGATTCACCACGAGCACGTTCGGCACGACGCTGATCTGGGCGACCGCCACCAGGTCCCTGTCCGGCTGGTAGCTGAGCTTGGGCCCGTAGAGCGTGGGGTTGATCGCGAGCGCGGAGGTGCTGGCAAGGCCGAGCGTGATGCCGTCAGGCGCCGATTTCGCCAGCCGCGTCACACCGAGGATCGAGCCGGCGCCGCCGACATTCTCGACCACGAACGGCTTGCCGAGCTTCACTTGCAGATGGTTCGACACCATGCGCGCGAAGATGTCGGCGGTGCCGCCGGCGGCGAAGGGCACGATCACCGTCACCTGCTTGGACGGATAGCCGTCCTGCGCCTTTGCCGGCGACGTCGCCAGCAGCACGGCTGCGGCAAGACCAAGCCACATCGATCTCATCGAAGTTTCCCCTACTGTTGCTGTTTTGTTGATTGGGTGCCGCGCGCGGCGGAGGTGACTAGAACGCGACCTCGTACATGTTCAGGATCGCATCCCGGCCGAGGTCGCGCGGATTGTTGTCAAGCAAGCGGCGAATGGCGTGCGCCTCATCGGCCATGACGCCGAGATCGCCCTTGAGCACGCCGAGCGCGGACAGACGCATCTCGATGCCGAGGTTCTTGCAGAAATCGTAAGTGGCGTCGAATGCGAGCTTCGCATCGTTCTGCGCCGGCAGGCCGAGCGCCGCCAGCACCGCGACCGTCTTCGCCTCGACTGCCGGCATGTTGAACGCCAGCGTATGCGGGAAGATCACGGCACAGGCGAGCCCATGCGCGACATGATGGCGCGTGCCCAGCGGATAAGCGACGGCATGCCCGGCGGTGGTGTTCACCGGCCCAAGGCAATAGCCGCCATAGAGCGAGGCCAGGGAGAGACCCGCGCGTGCCTCGCGATCGCCGCCGTCGGCGACCGCCCGCTTGAGATATTGCCCGACCAGCCGCGCGCCCTCGAGCGCATAAAGGTCGATCATCGGATGCGCCTTGCGGCTGGTGTAGGCCTCGACGCAATGCGCCAGAGCATCGACGCCGGTGGCCGCAGTGACCTCCCTCGGCACCGTCATGGTGAGATCGGGATCGACGATGGCGATATCGGCGAGCATGAAGCGGGTCTGCACCGCCTGCTTGTTCTGGCTGACGGGATCGGTGACGAGCGCGCGGGTGCCCGCCTCGCTGCCGGTGCCCGACGTGGTCGGGATCTGCATCAGCGGCACGCTGCGGCCGGCGACTTTTTCCGGGCCAACGATATCGGCAAAGGCCACGTCGCTGGTGCAGAGCACCGCGACCAGCTTGGCGAGATCCATTGCGCTGCCGCCGCCGAAGCCGACGACGAGATCAGGCGCGACCTCTTTCGCCATCGCCACCGCCTTCTCCAGATTAGGCAGGTCCGGTTCAGGCTTGACGTCGCCAAACACTTTCACTGCGCCCGGCAGCGCCAGCGCGTCGACGCGGCGCGCATTGAACGCATCAGAGATCACCAGGGGCCGCCTGGCGCCGATCCGCTCGGCGAAGCGCGCAGCAGCCATGATGGTGCCGTTGCCGAATTCCAGGATGGTGGGACGTTGGATTTCGATGGGCGTGAAGGCGTTGGTCATCGTGCGCTCGATCTCATGACTTGGAGGCGGAGGCGCCAGCGGAGAGCCGCTCGGCATAGTCGATGGCCTCGATCAGGCTGTGCTCGTTGGCAATGCCCTTGCCGGCAATGTCGAAGGCGGTGCCGTGATCGACGGAGGTGCGGATGATCGGTAGGCCCAGCGTGATGTTGACGCCGGAGAGCTCCTGCCAGCGGCCGGTCGCGGGATCGACCTGAAAGCCCAGCAGTTTGACGGGGATGTGCCCCTGGTCGTGATACATCGCGACTGCAGCATCGTATTGGCCGGCGCGCAGCTTGACGAAGATGGTGTCGCCGGGCACCGGGCCGACGACGTCGAGGCCATCAGCAACGGCCTTGGCAATCGTCGGTGCCGAAACGTCGATATCCTGCCGGCCGAACAGACCGCCCTCGCCCGCATGCGGATTGAGCGCGGCGATCGCAATCTTCGGCTTGGCGATACCGAGCCGCAGCAAGGCCTCGTTGGTGAGATCGATCACCATGCGCAGACGCTCCGGCGTCAGGCGCTTCGGCACATCTTCCAGCGCCACGTGGGTCGAGACATGGCTGACGCGCATGTTGCCGTGGGCGAGCAGCATCACCGATCCGCGCACGCCGGTGAGGTGCGCCAGCATCTCGGTATGGCCAGGGAAGTGATAGCCGGCCTTGTTGAGTGCTTCCTTGTTGAGCGGCGCGGTGACAATCGCGGAGGTCCGCCCGGCCTGCGTCAGGCGCACGCCCTGCTCGATCGCCTTGTAAGCAAAGCGGCCGCCATCGGCGCTGAGCACGCCCGGCTTGATCGGGGTGCCCTCGACATCGGCCTGGAGGAAACAGAGGTTCGGCCAGTCAGCATCGTCAGCACTTACCTCCGGAATCGCAACGGCAGCGCCGAGCGCGGCCTTGGCACCATCGAGCGCGGCGCCGCTGCCGATGATCAGGATGCGCAAATCGCCTTTCGCGATCCGGTCCTTCAGCCCGACGCAGGCCTTGACGATGATCTCCGGGCCGATCCCGGCCGGATCGCCCATAGTGATGGCAAGATGACGAGAGGTCATGTCGGGCTCCCCAAATTCAGCAAATGATTGTCCCGGAGCAGATCGCGCCACAGCTCGCTGGTGCCGAACGCGCCGGATTTCGAGATGACATCGACGCCGGCCCAGCGGCCGCCTTGCAGCACCGAGCGCGGCAATCCCGGCACGATGCGCCCCGTCACCTGGAGCGCGTGCGCACCGAGCGCAACGCATACGGCCTTCAAGGTCTCGCCGCCAGCAACGATCAAGGTTCCGGGCGGATCGAGAGCCGAAATCAGCGTTGTCAGCTCGCGCGCGATCCGCTGGGCGGCCTCGGCGCGCGAAAGGCCATCCGCGAGCGCGAATTTCACCAGCGCCACCCCATCGTCAGCCAGCTTGCGTTGAACGCCTGCGCCCCCCTCACCTTCGGCCAACGCGACGGTGGCTTCGCCACATGCTGCGAGCTGGGAGGCAGTGGCGGCCTGGTCGGAACCGAACAGCCCCAGCACCGGCCGCTTCAGCCGGCTCGGGGCATCGGCGCGATGGCCGCGGGCGAGCGCGCCGGCCAGCCCGCCGCTTCCGCACCAGAGCACGGGCCCCGGCATCTGTCGCGCCATTTCGACCACGCGATCGAGGTCGATGTCGCTCTCGGCATCGAACACCTGAACGCCGCCTTGCGCGAGCGTGTCAGGGCCGCCCTGCCGCACCTCGATACCTTCCAGTTTCAATTGGTCCAGCAGGTTGTCGCCGACGCGATGCCAGTCACCCTGTACAGTGCGCGCGAATTGCTGGCCGCCGACGGTGCGGCGTCCCTGATAGTCGAAGGCCGGTGCGACCACACACGAGGCCCAATCGCCGCCGCGCAGGCAGGCGCCGAGCTCGGCCGCCCAGGCACCGCGGAGCAGGCTGTCGACCTTCTTGTAGGCGATCGTCCCACCCTGAAGCTGCGGCGCCAGCCGTCCGACGATCTCGACGCTGTCGGCTTTCGACCGCTCGCGGGTGCCGCTGTCGATCGCGAGGCTTTGCGCGCCCGGAGCCGCGGGCGAATCCGCCCAGGTGACGTCGAACGGTCCGCACAGACCGACGAACTCCGCCGCGGTGTCGAGCGCGCCGGTGAGATCGTCGGCAAGCAGGCGCACGACCGTCATCGTCATGCTGCTCCCGCGCCAAAGATCTTGCCGGGGTTCATCAGGCCGTTCGGATCGAGCAAGCGCTTGATGCCGCGCATCAGCTCGATATCGAGCGGATCGGCGACACGGGCCAGCCGGACGCGATTGGTGATCCCGATGCCGTGCTCGGCACTGATCGCCCCGCCCTGCGCTGCGGTCTCGTCGTCGACGATCTCATTGATTTGCGCCACCAGGGCGGCCTTCGTCGCCGGCTCCTGACAATGCGCACGGTCAATCAGGGCGATCACGTGGATGTTGCCGTCGCCGATATGGCCATGCATCACCACGCGGGCATGCGGTACCGCGGCCATAATTCGCGCCTCGACATTGGTGACGAAGTCCGCCTGGCGCTCCAGCGGCACAACGCTGTCGTGCGAGACGACATAGCCGCTGCGCTTGTTGGCTTCGGACACGCTGTGCCTGACGGCCCAGATCGCTTTCGCCTGCGCGAGGTTGGAGGCCAGGATGACGTCTTCGGCGATGCCGGCCTCCATCGCATCCGCCAGCGCCGTGGCGAGCGGCTCGTCGAGATCGACGCCCGCGAGCGTGTCGGTCAGCTCAACGATCAGGTACCACGGCGTCGTCAGCTCGAACGGGATCGTGACGTGCGGCACGGTCTCCGCGATCGCCTCGATCTGCGAGCGCGACATGATTTCGAGGCTGCCGAGCCGGTCGCCGACCACACCGCGCAGGCGCTGCATGATCTCGAGTGCCTGCGCGACACCCTGCAATTTCACCAGCGCCAGCGCCGAGCTGCGCGGCGGCGAGAACAGTTTCAGCACCGCCGCGGTGACGATGCCGAGCGTGCCTTCCGCGCCGATGAAGAGCTGCTTGAGCGCGTAACCGGTGTTGTCCTTGCGCAGCGCGCGCAGGCCGTTGAAGATACGCCCGTCGGGCAGCACGGCTTCGAGCCCGAGCACGAGATCGCGCGTCGGGCCGTAGCGCAGCACGGCCGTGCCGCCGGCATTGGTCGAGATGTTGCCGCCGATCCGGCAGGAGCCCTCGGCACCCAGGCTCAAGGGAAAGTAGCGATCAACGCTACGCGCCGCATTCTGGACCTCGGCGAGAATGCAGCCGGCCTCGACCGTGATCGTATTGGCGAGCGGACTGACGTCGCGCACGGCTCGCATGCGGTCGAGCCGGATCACGACATTGCCCGCTTGATCGTCCGGCGTCGCGGCTCCGCACATGCCGGTGTTGCCGCCTTGCGGCACGATCGCAAGGCGCCTGTCGGCGCAGTATTTGACGACGGAGGCGACCTCGGCGGTCGAGCCGGGCTTCACCACTGCGACCGCGCGGCCGCGATAGCGCCCGCGCCAGTCCACCACATAAGGCTCCTGGTCGGCTCCGGACGCGATGACGTGCTTGTCGCCGACGATCGCGGCGAGCCCGGCCAATGCATCCTGGAATGAGTCGGACATCAGGTCGCCTCGTCGTCCGTACCGAGCTTAGGCGGAGGCTGCGAATGCCGCAGCATTCGCAAGCAGCTCTTTCAGCTGGTCCGGCTGCAAGGACTCCAGCGGCGGCCGCAGCCGCTGCCAACCGGCGTGCTTCGTGCGATCAGCCGCAAGCGCCTTCAGCGAGGCCATCTGCGGAAATTGCGAGACCAGCTCGCGCGCCTTCACGATGCGCGCCTGCGCCGCCTTGAGCGCCGGATCGTCGTCGCTGTCGCCAAAGTGCTTGAAGACATAGGCAAGACTGCGCGCGACGACATTGGAGGTCGCGGTGATGCAGCCCGCGCCGCCCTTGCGCAGCAGCGGCAGCATCAACGGATCGGCGCCGCCGAGGACTGCGAAGCCCGGAAACCGTTCGACCATCGCCGTCATGTTGGCGAAGTCGCCGGACGAATCCTTGATGCCCGTGAACGTGGCCGGATAGGCCTCGCGCAGCCGCTCGATCAGCGCATGCGAGATCGGCTGCGCCGACATCTGCGGGTAGTGATAGAGGACGACTTTCAGGCGCGCATCACCGATGCGCTGCACCACCTCGCTGTAGGAGGCGAAGATGCCGTCATCTGTGACGTTCTTGTAGTAGAACGGCGGCAGCATCACCACCGTGTCGACGCCGACCGAGAGCGCGTGGCGCGTCAGCGTGATGGTGTCGCTGAGCGCGGCAACGCCGGTGCCGGGCAAAAGCCGTCGCGGCGCGATGCCGGCAGCCACCACCGCCTCCAGCAGCGCCGTGCGTTCGGCCACCGAAAAGGAGTTCGCCTCACCCGTCGTGCCCAGCATCGCGATACCGTCGCAACCCTCATCCAGGAGGTAGCGGCAATGCTCCACGAAACGCGCGCGATCGGGCGCGAGCTCGGCGTCGAGCGGCGTCAACGCGGCGGAGAACACGCCATGAGGGTGCAGCGATGATGTCGACAAAACTTCCTCCGATCGTCAGAACGATGTTGTTCGGAATGCGAACATTTGTTATTTGCTGGAGCAGTCGTAAAATCAGCTCGGCCCGACGTCAAGGGCATGGCTGTCATGGCGGGGCATTCGAGCATGACCAAGGCTGCAAAGCGCGTAGCGGAAACTAGCGCCAAAAATCCCAAGAATTATGTCGCCTCCGTCGGCAAGGCCTTTGCCGTGCTCAAGAGTTTCACCAGCGAAACCTTCGAGCTGACCCTGAGTGAGATTGCCGCACGGGCCGATCTCGATCGCGGGACGGCGTTCCGCCTGATCCAGACACTGACCGAGCTCGGCTATCTCCAGGCCATTCCGCAAAGCCGCCGGTTCCGTCTCGGCGTCGCCTGTCTCGACCTCGGCTACACCGTGCTGTCGCGCGGCTCGTTGCGGCCGATCGTCGAGCCGCTGCTGCGCGACCTCGTCCCTGATGTCGGCGATGCGGCATCGCTCGGCATTCTCGATGGCGGCGACGTGGTCTATCTCGCGCGCGTCGGTGCCGGCCTCGACCGCCACAAGATGGACCGCCGGCCGGGCACGCGCATTCCCGCCTACAGCGCCGCGCTCGGCCATGTCATGCTGGCGCATCTGCCACGCGACCAGCAGATCGAGCGGCTCGAGTTGCGTCCTCGCGTCAAACTGTCGGAGCGAACGCTGACCGATCTCGATGCACTGCTCGCCCGGCTCGATCAGGTGAAGAAGAAAGGCCATGCGGTCTCCGACGGCGAGAATGCCTATGGCCTGCGCACGCTGGCAACGCCGATCTTCGACGCTCAGGGTTTTGTGATCGGCGGCCTGAGCGTCACGGTCGATGCGATGCGCATGGACATGGCGGCCTTCCGCGACCAGGCACTGCCGCGGCTGATGCAGGCGACGGCCCAAGTCCAGGATCTCGCGATAAAGTCGGGATTGACGAGCTGAGTGCGATGATGGCGATTAGATCACGATGTGATCGAAGTCGGCGGCGATCCGCCTATCCGGAAACACCTTTGTCGCCTCCGCCAAGATCTCTTCATCCTCGTATCGTCCCGACATGTGGACCAGCACGAGCTGCTTGACGTTGTTGGCGGCGGCAAACGAAGCGGCTTCGGTTGCCGTGAGATGGCCGTAGTCCCGCGCGGTCGCGGCGTCACGATCGAGGAACGTCGCCTCGATCACCAGCATGTCGGCGTCGGCGACATATCGAGATAGACCATCGGTGGTTTCGGTGTCGCCGATCACGACGAGCTTCCTCCCGCCGCCCGGCGGGCCCAGGACGTCCTCCGGATCGATGGTTCGACCGGCGATCGCGACCGCTCGTCCGGCGGCCAGTTCTCCGCGCATCGGCCCGTCCGGGACACTGAGCGACGCAAGCCGCTCGGGCAGAAGGTGGCGGCGCGCGGGGCTTTGGAAAGAGAAGCCAAAACTGTCGGTGTCGCGGTGGCGGACCGGAAAGCAGTCGATGGTGAAGTCACCGGCATCGATGACTTGCCCCTCGCTCAGCGGCGCGAACGCCACGGGGATCGGCGCCCTGCCCGCACCCCACAAGCCCGCGAGCATGCGAACGACGATGTCGAGCGTGCCCGGGCCCGCATGAATGGTCATCACGTCGGAGGTCTGCCGCAACCCCAGCGTCGAGAAGAGGCCGGGGATGCCGAGCACGTGATCGAGGTGCCCGTGCGTCAGCAGGATGCGGTCGAGCCGGCGAAAGCCGGCGCTACTGCGCAGCAACTGGCGCTGCGTGCCCTCGCCGCAATCAACCAGGATGCGCTTGCCCGCGGCCTCCACAAGGAGGGCCGGATGGTTGCGCTCCACTGAGGGAACGCTTGCCGAGGTGCCGAGAAATGTCAGGGCGAACATGGTCGTCAGCGTCCAGAGACCGACCTCTCCCCGACAGCACCGCAATGGTCCGCACGGTGGATGGCCTCACCGTCCCCAATGCCATGCGAGCAGCAGCGCGTACAGGCCCATCGAGCCCGCATAGAGAGCGGCAAGCAGTGCATATCCCGCGATCTGCCGGCCGAGCGCTGACTTTGGCTTGATCCACCAGTCGAGCGCCCTGAAGGCGGCCGGCACGAGAAACCAGCCGAGCAGCTGGGTACTCACGAGATTGCCGACGAACAGCGACAGCCAGACCGGCACGCCGTGGCTATCGATCAGCGGCGCGCTGATGAAATAGCCCCAGAGATAGACCACGGGATAGAGCACCAGCAGGACGATGAGGTTGCTCTTCCAGATCAGGCCAGGTCCTTGCTCCGGAGCCTGCGTCTTGCCGGCCGGGAACCAGAAATTGAAGCCGTAGCTTGCCCGCTTCACGTTCATGCCGGCGTTGAAGCGCGCGCCTTCCTCAAGCAGTGTCTGCCGCAAGGGCGAGTCCAGCCATGCATTGAGGTTGGCATCGCTGTCGAACGACAGGATAACGATCCACTCGTCGTGCAGGCCCGGAATCGGCCGCTCGATCTTGTGGCGGAGGAACCCCCTGAACTCGGCCTCCGCGGCCTGGATGCGCTGCTGCCATTTGAGGAACGCATCCTCGAGTCCATCCGGCACCTTGAAGGAGATGACGGCGGAGACCGCGCTGTCGCGCTGAACGCCGGTGTCGGGAAGGATATGGACGTCCTCCGACCCGACGAAGAAGCGCTGCACGTCCGCGATCAGCCGCGCCCGCACATCGCTCTGAAGCCAGGCGCGGGCAGCGGCCGGGTTCGCGAAACGCAGGATGGTCACCCAGTCCACATGCGCCGGCGGCTGCGGCGGCACGACCTCCTGGCTGAGGAAGCCGGGCCACCTCTTCAGCGCCTCGCCGACCTCGCCGTTCCACCGCGCGAACGCGGCAAAGCCGTCGTCGGCAATGCGGCGCTGGATGACGAGGGCGACCGCCTGGGCCGCCGGATCCGGAGATGCGCTCATCGCGACCGTCCGCTTCAGCTCTGCTTGTAGAGGCGCTTGCCCATCACCCAGGTCTCGTCGACGCAGCGGTCGTCGCCGACCATCATGACGGCGAACAGCATGTTCGCGGCGTCGTCGACCGTGCGCGGACCAGCACCGTCGGCGATCAGCGACTGGTGCCAGGGTTGCGCCAGCTGGCCGCCATTCGGATCGAGTGCGACGAAATCGGCCTCCTTGCCGGGCTCGAAATTGCCGAGCTTGTCGTCGATGTAGAGGCCCTCGGCACCGCCGAGCGTGACCGACCAGAAGCCGCGATAGGGCGAGAGCTTGTTGCGCTCGGCTTCCGCAAGATCCTTGCGCGCCGGATCGATGCTGCCGTCGAGCATCGTGTTGTTGCACATGCCGACCTTGTAGGCGTCGTCGAGCACGGAGATCATCGAGAAGCGGTTGCCACCGCCGACGTCGGTGCCGAACGACATCTTGACCCGATGCTCGGGATCGGTGGCGCGGCCGAGACGGAACAGACCGCTGCCGAGGAACAGGTTCGAGCACGGGCAGAACACCACCGCGGCGCCCTTCTTGGACATGCGGCGGAACTCGTTGTTCGAGAGATAGACACCGTGGCCGCCGGAGAACTTCGGCCCGACCAGGTCGAACTTCTCGTAGACGCCGAGATAATCCTGGCAGTCCGGATGCTCGACCAGCACGCCACTGCACTCGGCCGGGTTCTCGGAGATGTGGGTGTTGACCCAGCAGTCCGGATGCTCGTGCTTGAGGCGCTGACACGCCTTGAGCAGCTCCGGCGAAGCGCCGAAGGCGAAGCGCGGCGTGATGGCGTAGAGGTTGCGGCCCTTGTTGTGGTATTGCGCGATCAGACGCTTGCTGTCGCGGTAGAAGTTTTCGGGCGTGTCGATGAACTCGGCCGGCGCGTTGCGGTCGATCCCGGTGAGGCCCGCGATCACGCGCATGTTGCGGCGGGCCGCTTCCTCGAACAGCTCTTCGGTCGCGACCGGCGAGGAGCTGGTGAAGGCCTGGCAGGTGGTGGTGCCGGCGGCGAGCAGTGCGTCGAGAAAACGCTTCACGCCGTCGCGCGCGTAGTTGCGATCCTTGTACTTGATCTCCTCGGGGTAGATCGACTTCTGGAGCCACGGCAGCAGCTGCTCGCCATAGGCGCCGAGCACGCGGGTCTGCGGCAGATGGATGTGGCCGTCGATGAAGCCCGGGACGATGATGCGGTCCTTGATATGGGTGATCTCGACGCCCGGATGCGCGGCGGCGATCTTCTCATACGGACCGAAGGCCTTGATGACGCCATCCGTGACGACCATCAGGCCATCCTGGTGAAAGCGCGCGGCAGCCTGCTCGTTGCCGATGTGCTTCCAGGGATCGTCGACGAAGTCGAAGAATGTGCCGCGAATACCGACGGTGGTCATGAATGGGTTCCTTCCTTAAGTCTGTGTGGCGTGGCGTGCCGCAGGCAACGAGATCGCAAGCAGCGTCCCTGCGACGGCGCAGAGGCCGAGATAGAGCGAGCCGATCGGCGCCTGGGTCGCTTCGGGCAACACCGCCGCGATCGCCATGGCGCCGCTGACCGCGAGATAGCAGAGCGCGCTGATGAGGCCGCCGATCAGGCCGTGGTCTCGTTCGAACAGGCCGAGCGCCATGCCGTACATCATCGGGCACAGCACGCCGCAACCGCCGAGCACCAGCGCACCACCGATCGTGATCGACATGAAATCGAGACCGACGGCCATGCCGGTCGTGGTCAGGACCACTGCGCCGGCGAGAAACAGCGCGAAGGCACCAAAGCCCATCACGCGGGCCGGCATGAAGCGCGCGAAATGCGCGCAGCCGAGCTCGCCTGCTAGATTCACGCCGCCAAGGCCAAGCGCGACAAGGCCGTAGATGGCCGCGGAGTAACCGAGGCCGGTCTGGTAGAAGAACGGCGCGACGACGCCGAACGCCAGCTGCGCGCTCGCCGCGGCGGCGAACACCAGCACGAAGGCCAGGAAACCCGGACGGACGAGCGCTTCGCGGAGAATGCTCGCCGTGCGGCGCGGATCGAACGGCGCGCGTCGCTCGGCCGGCAGCGTCTCGGGCAGAAGCAGCACGACGATCGCAGCGACGATAGCCGCGGCGATGGCGATGATGACGAAGACCCCGCGCCAGGATGTCAGCTCGACGATGAAGCCGCCGGCCGCCGGTGCGAGCACGGGTGCAAGCCCCCAGGCAGCACCAAGAAGTCCAGAGATCGCGGTGAGCTCGCGGCCGCGAAAGCAGTCGGCCGCAACCGCATAGGCGACGACGAGGCAGGTGCAGCCGCCGACGCCCTGCAGGAATCGCAACGCGAGCAGCAGCGATGCGCTGGTGGCGAGTGCGCAGGCGATGCTCATCGCGATGAGAACCGATAGCCCCGCGAGCAGAACGTTACGGCGGCCGAGTGTGTCGGAGGCGATGCCGACAGGCACCAGCGCCAGACTCATGCCGAGCATGTAGGCGGTGACGGTGTTCTGCATCGACGCGGAATCGGTTGCGAGGTCCACCACCATCTGCGGCAGGCCCGGCGTATAGGCATCGAGCGGAATCTGGCTGAACGGCACCACGCATAGCAGGATCGGCACGATCCCGCCCTTCGCGCGACCAGCGTCCGAAGCAACTGCAGTCATGGCTCACGCCCCCTCGACGCCCGCGGCTCCTGTCTTTCCGTGCGCGCAATGAGAGGCGACGATGCAGGTTGCGGATATTGACGCGCGGAGCGTGCCAGAACTGTGTATAAAAACTCTTAGGAGGCCCGCTTCAATGCGGGCGGCTGATGCTCTGGTCCTCGCTGCCTGGGGCCGCTCCAATTAAAAATGCGAAAACAACCCCATGCACAGTATAAATCATTGAAGAATTTCGCTCCGGCATGGCGCGATCTTAGCCTCGAGGACGTTTGACACGTCGGGCAACACAGGCGCAGGACAGCACCATCCCCGCTTGTGAATTCGCCGTCGCACAGACGCCATTAACCGTTCGGAAGGCATCGCCGTTTCGAGCGCAGGATCGGCATCGGCCAGGCGCAGATCAAAGCAGGAAACCCTTGAGAGCTCCGAGAAACTGCCGCGGCGACTGCAGCTGCGGCACGTGCGCGCAGCCTGGAATGACCTTGAGTTCGACGCGCGGCAAACCAGCGGCTAGCTCGTGCGACATAGGCGGAGGCGTCGCTTCGTCGT
The DNA here is from genome assembly GCF_029953005.1 of Bradyrhizobium sp. Mp27. Taxonomy (NCBI): domain Bacteria; kingdom Pseudomonadati; phylum Pseudomonadota; class Alphaproteobacteria; order Hyphomicrobiales; family Nitrobacteraceae; genus Bradyrhizobium; species Bradyrhizobium sp. Mp27. The sequence goes on from NZ_JASAUS010000009.1 coordinate 120,676, forward strand.
GCTCACCGACCAGAACGAGGACAGGAACTTTCACCGCAGCAAGTTCGGGGCGGAGATCGAGGCTTGCCAACGCGTCGCATGCGCTGCGAAGCACATCGGGATCCGTCTGCAGAAAAGCTTCACGACGATCCCGCATCAGTTCGGGATGCTGCTCCTGAAACTCGGGCGCAAACAGACGCCGCATCGCAACGTCGGTGATCGCCTCGAGGCCCTTCTCCCGAGAGACCCTCGCCATGTTGCGAAACGCCTCGCGGCCGGGCTCCGAGAACGCCGCACCGCAATCGGCGAGAACGAGCTTGCTGGCGATCTCCGGGTGCCGGATCGCCATCTGCAACGCGACGAAGCCGCCATAGCCGTTGCCGAGCACGATGGCCGGCGCACCGCCCGCAGCCTCCTTCACGGCCTCCGCCATCCTGTCCGCGACAACGACGAGCCCGCCCTCTACCGCGCGTGAACGGCCGAAGCCCGGCAACTCCGGCACGATGGTGCGAAACGATCCCTCAAGCTCGGGCACGATCGCATCGAAGCTCGCACGGTCCGACAACAGCGAGTGGAAGAGAAACAGCGGCGGCCCCTCGCCTGATTGCGCGGCGTTGACGGTCCCGTTGGCAAGAAGCCTGTCCATGTCCGGTCTTTCCTTAACTTCGTCGGCGGGATCGCACCCGTTCGCGTGCCGTGGAGGCCCCCGATTGATAAATCAACTGTCAGGGAATTCAAGCATTTGGCGCTTGACGTGAAATATCAGACTTGCCAGATTATAGCCAACGAGGTCCCTGATAATCATGCTTTTGCGCGAAAACATCTACGATCTCCTCAGATCTGATATTTTAGCCTGCCGCTTCGCTCCAGGCGATGAAATGCGGGAGCAGGATCTGGCCGAACGCTATTCGGTGAGCCGCCAACCGGTTCGGGATGCGCTTTTGAGGCTGCAGCGCGAGCATTTGGTGACGGTGCAGCCGCGCCAGGGCTACCGGGTCACGCCGATCTCGCTGTCGGACGCCCGCGACCTCCTGCGCTTCCGTCTTGCGCTGGAGCCGGCCTGCGTCGCTGAGGCGATCGAGAGCGCTCCCGACAGCGTCCTGAAATCGCTGGATGAATTTCGCCGCTTCTCCGGCAACCACGAAGACTTCATCGCCTACAACCGCGGCTTCCATTCCGCGCTGGCTCATGCGTCCGGCAATCGCCGCATGGCGACGGCGCTGTGCGACCTGATCGGCCAGGCCGACCGGCTGGTCCGCGTCAGCGTGTCCAATCTGAAGGGTCACGATCCGGCAAAGCTCGTCGCCGAGCACGTCGCCCTGATCGACGCCATGCAGAGCCGCGAAACGCGAACCGCGGCGCGCATCATCAAGGCCCATATCGGGGCCACCGAAAAACGCGTTCTGCCGGCGCTCAAGCGCAACGCCGTCATCGTCGAGGAGAGATCATCATGAACATTCCATCGAAACCCGCGTCGATCGACGTCGAAACCCATGGCAATTTCATCGACGGACGTGAAGTCGAAGCCGGCAACGGCGTTATGCTCGACGTCCGCAATCCCGCGACCGGCGACGTGATCGCCCACATCCCCAATTCGACCGCCGAGGACATCGACCGCGCGATGAAGAGCGCGCGCGCGGCGTTCGAAGGCAAAGCCTGGGGCGGCATGGACACGCGCGCGCGTGCCAGACTGGTCAACAAGCTCGCCGATGCCTTCGAGGCCAATCTCGACAGCCTGTACCGGCTGGAAACCCTCAACAACGGCCGGCCGGTCAACGAGACCCGCGCCCAGTTGTCCCGCCTGCCCGATTTCTTCCGCTACTTTGCCGGCGTTGCGCTAGCGCGACGCGACTCCGTCATCCCCGTCGAAGGCGCCTATCTGAACTATACGCTTCGCACGCCGATCGGCATCGTCGCCAATTGCACGCCGTTCAATCATCCCTTGATGATCCTGTGCAAGTCGCTGGCCGTGGTGCTGGCGACCGGATGCGTCACCGTGGTCAAGCCGTCCGAATACACGCCGCTGACGACATTGAAGCTCGCGCAGATCTTCACCGAAGCCGGCCTTCCGCCCGGCGTCTTCAACATCGTTCTCGGCCTCGGCCAGAGCGCCGGCAAGATGCTGGCCGAGCATGGCGACATCAACAAGCTGGTCCTGACCGGCGGCACCGAGGCCGGCCGCATCGCCGGCAGCGCAGCCGCAAAAGTGTTCGCGCATCAAACCATGGAGCTCGGCGGCAAGACGCCGGTGATGGTGTTCGACGATTTCGACGTCGACCGCGCCGTCAACTACGCCGCGTTCGGCGCTTTCATCGGCGCCGGACAGACCTGCGTCTGCGCCTCGCGCCACATCGTCCAGGCTTCGATCTATGACGAATTCGTCGAGAAACTGCAGGCCAAGACCCGCACAATCCGCGTCGGCGATCCCTTCGACGCGAGCACCCAGATGGGCCCCGTGATCTCCGCCCGGCAGCGCGACCGCGTTCTCACCTACGTAGGCTACGGCCACGAGGATGGCGCGCGTCTCGTCACCGGCGGCGTTGCCGCGAAGGTGCCGGGCCACGACAACGGCTATTTCGTCGAGCCGACCGTGTTCGCCGACGTCACGTCCGACATGCGCATCTTCCAGGAGGAAGTGTTCGGTCCCTTCACCTCGGTAACGCCGTTCAAGGACGAAGCCGATGCGCTGCGGCTTGCCAACAACTCGCCGTTCGGCCTCGCCGCAGCCATCCGCACCCGCGACGTCGCGCGCGCGCACCGTGTCGCCGCCTCCGTCAAGGCCGGCATCGTCTGGATCAATGATCACCACCGTCTCGACCCGGCTTCGCCCTGGGGCGGCGTCGACGATTCCGGCATCGGCCGCGAATGCGGCACCGAAAGCTTCAACGACCACTTCAACACCAAGAGCGTGATGGTCGCCACCCACGAGCAGCCGTTCGACTGGTATCGGGACACAGCCAACCAACAGCGCCTGAACTAGCAAAAAACGACGAGCGGCCGACCGCCCATAGAAGGCGGGCCGCATCGACCAGAACAACAGTCAGGGGAGAGCGTATATGTCGACATTGGTGAACGCAGGCAGCCGTCTGGATCGGCTGCCGATCGGGCAATTCCACCGCCGCATCATGCTGCTGATCGGCATCGGAATGTTTTTCGACGGTTTCGACATCTATATCGCCGGGACCGTGCTCAGCGTCACGCTGAAGACAGGCTTTTCAACCCTCGCGCAGAATGCGGTTTTCATCTCCGCGACCTTCGTCGGCATGATGCTGGGATCATTCGGCACCGGCTTCCTCGGCGACCGCTACGGACGCCGCTTCACCTATCAATTCAATTTGCTCCTTTTCGGCGTTGCCTCCCTGGCCGCGGCGTTCTCACCGAACATGGCCTTCCTGATCGCCTGCCGCTTCGTGATGGGCGTCGGGCTCGGGGCGGAGAACGTCGTCGGCTATTCGACGATGACGGAATTCGTGCCCGCGCGCACCCGCGGCAAATGGCTCGGCTTCACGACCGTGTGCGTCGTCACCGGTTTGCCCGTGGCGCTGTTGGTCGCGTCCGTGGTGGTGCCGCAATTCGGCTGGCGCTCCATGTTCGTGCTCGGCGGCGTCGGCGCCCTCGTGGTGTGGTACATGCGCAAGTCGCTGCCGGAATCGCCGCGCTGGCTGGAAGCCGTGGGACGCACTGCTGAGGCGGAAGCGCTGATGCAAGCCATCGAGAAGGAAGCTGCGCAGGGTCAGCCCCTGCCTCCTCCCGCGGCCACGACACCGGTGCCGGCATCTGCCGATCTCGGCACGCTGTTCACCGCGCCCCTGCTGTCGCGGATGATCGTCGGCGCCGTCTGCCTGATCACGATCAACACCCTGCTCTATGGCTTCGTGACCTGGCTGCCCGTGTTCTTCGTCAAGCAGGGCCTCTCGATCGCGACCTCGTTCGGCTATTCGCTGCTGATGGCGCTCGGCGCGCCCGTCGGCTCGGCTATCGGCGCGCTAACCGCCGACCGCTGGGGCCGCAAGCCGACCATCATCGGCGCATCCCTGATCACGGTGGCGCTCGGAATCCTCTACCCCATGATCTCCGACCCGATCCTGCTGCCGGCTGTCGGCTTCGCGCTGACGGTACCGATCTACGTCCTGGTCGCCCTTCTGTTCGGCATCTATATCCCCGAGCTGTTTCCGACCGAGGTCCGCCTGCGCGCCTCCGGCATCGTCAACACGCTGGGGCGCGGCGCCACGATCGTCACACCGTTCCTCGTCGTGTCGCTATTCGAGACGCGGGGCGTGGCCGGCGTGATGGCGCTGATGATCGGACTGCTGGTGGTGCAGATCATCACGGTCTGGGCGCTGGGCATCGAACCCCGGCATCGCAGCCTCGAGGAGCTCAAGGCGGAGGAATCTGCCGCGCCGGTGCTGAAGGAAGCTTCCTGAGGCTCTCCACCGCGTCATGGCCGGGCTTGTCCCGGCCATCCACGCCTTGCGACGCCGCACTGAGAACGTGGATGCCCGGGACAAGCCCGGGCATGACGACCAGATGCGATAGCGTCGTAGCCCGGATGAAGCGATAGCGTAATCCGGGTCATGCATCCGCGTCGGGATATCTCCCGGATTGCGCTGCGCTCCATCCGGGCTACAAGGTCTCAGCCGGGATACAATGGAGCTCGTGATGACCGCAGATGCCGCTGACCTGGACTACGGCTTGATCAGCGCCCTGCTGAGCGCGCTGCACGCCCGCAAAGTGTCCGCGTCGGAGCTGGTCGCGCATACGATCGCGCGCATCGAGGCGCTGGACGGGCGGATCAACGCGATCATCGTTCGCGATTTCGATCGCGCGAGAGAGGCCGCACGCGCCGCCGATGCCGCGCTTGGCCGCAGCGAGCGGCTGCCGCTGCTCGGCATTCCCGTGACCCTCAAGGAACCGTTCAACGTCGCCGGCCTGCCGACGACATGGGGCTTCCCGCATTTCAAGGACTTCCAACCGGCGGAAGACGCCCTTGTCGTCGCGCGGTTGAAGGCGGCAGGCGCCATCATCATCGGCAAGACCAATATCCCGATCGGCTTGCGGGATTTCCAGAGCTACAACGAGATCCACGGGACGACGAACAACCCGTGGGACCTTGGCCGGTCGCCCGGCGGCTCCTCGGGCGGATGCGGCGCTGCGCTGGCCGCGGGTTTCGGTCCACTCTCGATCGGCTCTGACATCGGCGGCTCGATCCGGGTGCCCTCGCATTTCTGCGGCGTGTTCGGACACAAGCCGAGCCTCGGCCTGGTGCCGCTGCGCGGCTACAGCCTGCCGCCGGCACGCCCCGTTCCCGGCCAGGGCGATCTCGCTGTCGTCGGGCCGATGGCGCGCACGGCTTCGGACCTCGCACTGTCACTCGACGTGATCGCCGGCCCCGACGAGATGCGTGACGGCGTCGGCTATCGCCTTGCACTGCCGGCGCCGCGGCACGATCAGCTCAGGGACTTCCGGATCCTCGTGATCGATAGTCATCCGCTGATGCCGACGGGCGATGCCGTGCGGTCCGCGATCGGACGGCTGGCGGACCGGCTCGAACGTTCCGGCGCGCGGGTCACGCGCTCAAGTGCGTCGCTGCCTGATCTCGCCGATTCCGCGCGGCTCTACATGAAGCTGTTGAATGCAGCCCGCAGTCCGCGCCTGACGCCGGCCGCCCTCGCCGAAGCGCAAGGCGTGGCCGCGACACTGTCGCCGGAAGACCGCAGCCTGCAGGCCGAGCGCGCACGTGGCTGGGCCATGATCCACCGCGAATGGCTGGCATTCGATGCCGCACGCCTGCGGCTGCAACAGCAATGGTATGAGCTGTTCCGCAACTTCGATTCGGTGATCTACCCCGTCGCCGCTGTGCCGGCGTTTCCCCAAGACCAATCCGAGCCGTTCGACGCGCGGCAGCTCGACATCGACGGAAAGCTCTACAATTATTCCGACGCATGCTTCATCTGGGCCGATCCCGCCTCGACCTGCGGACTGCCGGCGACCGCCGTTCCGATCGAGCGCACGGCTTCAGGGCTGCCGGTCGGCGTCCAGATCATCGGGCCTTATCTCGAAGACCGCACGACGATTGCGCTGGCCGAGCTGATCGAGCGCGAGTTCGGCGGCTTCGTCCCGCCGCCAGCGCTGCCTTCGACATGACCCGCGAGATGACAGAGCCACACAAGGTTCGCACAATCGTCATTCGATTGACTGGACTCGTTGCTCCCAGCACCTGCACCCCGGGAAGATGAATGCGCAAGACCAACACTGCGATCGCCGCCCTCTTGGCCGCATCGAGCACGCTTGCAATTCCTTCACCGTCAATCGCCTCTCCGATTTGCTGGATCGACCGGGTCACCAAAGCCGACGGCGGCGTCAACATCTACTTCATCCCAAAGGCCGGGCTACGCATCATGGTTGAAGGGGCGTCCTACATCTCTTCAGATGGCGTCGTTCGCGATGCAAACGGTCATTCCCAAGATCATCTGTTCGTCAAGGAAGGCGCCAAATTCTTTGCGACCCAGATGGTCGAGGACTCCTGCTCCTACGAGGTCGGCGCGAGCGGCGGTGTGGGAACGCTGACGATCAGGTCGGCCATGAACCTGCCCGGTATGAAACCAATATCCACTGGACAAATCGTCAAAACGGATGGCACCGTCTCCGACTTACCTGACTCCAACTGATCGTGGTCGTAGGCTCGTCCAAGGTCAGGCGATTGGCTCTCGGGTCAAGAGATCCGGCTCGCGCCCTGCTCCTGCGCCGACTGCGCCTCGATCGCCTGCACGGCGACGCTCGCCACCTGCCGCAATGCCTCGCGGTCGGCGCCTGACGACGCCATCACGCCCATGCCGACCGACACTGCGGAGACATAACGCGCGAGCGCGGCCGGATCTGACGTCGGCTTGAGATCGCCCTCCGCCTTGGCGCGGACAAACCGGTCGCGAAGCTGGTCTTCGTTCTGGGAGCGGCGTGCTGCGAGCTCGAAGGGGACATTTTCCGAGCCGGTGCCGCAGGCAATGCCGCCCTGTACGAGCAGGCAGCCGGGCGGGTTGGAGGGATCGGTCTGCTTGTCGGCGATCCCCATCAGCATCCGCTCGGCAACGTCGCGCGCGGTCGGCGCGGCGACCACCTCGTCCATCCAGACGCCCCGCAATTTGGTGTAACGGTCGAGAGCGGCCTTGAGCAGCCCTTCCTTGTTGCCGAAGCAGGCGTAAAGGCTCGGAGGATTGATGCCCATGGCCTCGGTGAGCTGAGCGATGGTGGCGCCCTCATAGCCATGGCGCCAAAACACTTCCATCGCCTGGTCCAACGCCGTTTCGGCGTCGAATTCGCGGGGGCGTCCCATGCCCATGTGCCTGTCTCCTCGGAATTCAGGTTCTGCCTGAAGCTTAACGCCGAATCCTATCTATTTGTTCTAGCTTTATTTTCTCTGCCGTCTTCCAATTCTTGCGGTATGCCGCTACAATTTTCTTAGTGAATGATACATAAGTATCTTGCACTGCGACATCCAGCTCCACATCTGTAGTGAACACTACATATCTGGAGCGCGCAAATGCATCCCTCGCAAAACTCCCCCCGCACCGGCCGTTTCCGCCGCTTCCTCGGCGGCGCCGCCATCGTGGGCGCCCTCGCCGTGGCCGGCTCGATCGCGACCGGCCATTATTTTCGTGCCGCGCAGGCGACCGCAACGGCTACAGCAGCCGAGCAGGCCGTCCCTGTCACGGTCGCGCTGATCGAACCGAAGCAGACCGTGCTGTGGGACGATTTCTCCGGCCGGCTCGAGGCCATCAACCGTGTCGAGCTTCGTCCCCGCGTCGCGGGTGCGATCCTTGCGACCAACTTCACCGAAGGCGCGCTGGTGAAGGCCGGCGATGTGCTGTTCAAGATCGATCCGGCGCCTTACGCGGCGGAGGTCGACAAGGCCAACGCCCAGCTCGAGGGGCCAAGGCGCGCGTCGTGTTCACCCAGAGCGAGCTCGAGCGCGGCGCGCAGCTGGTCGGCAATGCCGTGGTCACGCGGCGCGACTACGACCAGCGCGACAACGCCAATCGCGAAGCCATCGCCAATGTGAAGGCGGCCGAAGCGACGCTCCAGACCGCAAAGCTCAATCTCGACTACACCGAGGTGCGTGCGCCCGTGGACGGCCGCGTCGGCAAGTTCGAGATCACCGTCGGCAATCTCGTCGCCGCCGGCACCGCCTCCCCGGTGCTGACCTCGCTGGTCTCGGTCAATCCGATCTACGCCTCGTTCGATGCGGATGAGGAGGTCGTGCTGCGCGCGCTGAACTCGATCGCGGATGCCTCCGGCAAGCGCGGCAATCTCGACCAGATCCCGGTGGAAATGACGACATCCGGCGGCCTGTCGGCGAAGGGTCACATCCAGCTTATCGACAACCAGGTCAACGGCCAGAGCGGCACCATCCGGGTCCGCGCGGTGTTTCGGAACGAGGACGGGCGTCTCATCCCCGGCCAGTTCGCCCGCGTGCGCATGGGCCAGCCGAAGCAGCAGACGTTGGTGATGATCGACGAGCGCGCGATCGGCACCGACCAGGACAAGAAGTTCGTGATGGGGGTCGGCGACGACAGCCGCGCGGTCTACCGACCGATCACGCTCGGCGGCTCGGTCGACGGCCTGCGCATCGTGACGGCGGGGCTGAAGCCCGGTGATCGCATCATCGTCAACGGTCTGCAACGCGTGCGCCCCGGTGCGCTCCTCAAGACGGAGGTCGCGGCGATGGGTGCGCGCGGGCCGCAGCAGGCCTCCAACCACAGCAACCAGGACGTGGTGCAACGCTAGTTACATCATTCCGGACCGCGTGCCGGGGATAACGACGTCATAGAGCTACCAAGACATCGCATCTCGATTCCGGGTTCGCGGGTATTTCCCGCGTCCCGGTAACGGGAGAGCTGTCTCTCTTGCAGGGGCAAGGCCATGAATCTCTCAAAATTCTTTATCGACCGTCCGATCTTCGCCGGCGTGCTGTCCGTCCTGATCTTCCTCGCAGGCCTGATCTCGCTGTTCGCGATGCCGATCTCCGAATATCCGGACGTGGTGCCGCCCTCGGTGCTGGTGCGCGCGACCTATCCCGGCGCCAATCCCAAGGTGATCGCCGAGACGGTGGCAACCCCGATCGAGGAGCAGATCAACGGCGTCGAAGGCATGCTCTACATGTCGAGCCAGGCGACCACCGACGGCGCCATGACGCTGACGGTGACGTTCCGGCTCGGCACCGACCCCGACAAGGCGACGCAGCTGGTGCAGAACCGCGTGCAGCAGGCCGAGCCGCGCCTGCCGGCCGTGGTGCGCCAGCTCGGCATCATCACCAAGAAATCGTCGCCCGACCTCACCATGGTCGTGCATCTGCTGTCGCCGAACAACCGCTACGACATGACGTATTTGCGCAACTATGCCGTGCTCAACGTCAAGGACCGGCTGGCGCGTATCGACGGTGTCGGCGACGTCCAGCTCTACGGCGCCGGCGATTATTCGATGCGGGTCTGGGTCGATCCGCAAAAGGCCGCCGAGCACGGCCTGACCGCCAGCGACATCGTCAAGTCGATCCAGGCGCAGAACGTCGAAGCCGCCGCCGGCGTCGTCGGCTCCTCCCCCAACGTCAAGGGCATCGACCTGCAACTCTCCGTCAATGCGGAAGGACGGCTAGCCAACGAGGAGCAGTTCGGCGACATCGTGGTCAAGACCGGCACGCGCGGCGAAGTCGTGCGGCTGCGCGACGTCGCCCGCATCGAGCTTGGCGCCTCCGAATACGGCCTGCGTTCGCTGCTCGACAACAAGCAGGCGGTGGCGATCCCGATCTTCCAGGCGCCGGGCTCCAACGCGCTCGAGATCTCCGACCACGTCCGAGCCACCATGGCCGAGATCAAGAAGAACATGCCGGAGGGCGTGTCCTACCAGATCGTCTACGACCCCACCCAGTTCGTGCGCTCCTCGATCGAGGCCGTCATCCACACGCTGCTGGAGGCGATCGCACTGGTGGTGCTGGTCGTGATCCTGTTCCTCCAGACCTGGCGCGCCTCGATCATTCCGCTGCTGGCGGTGCCCGTGTCGATCGTCGGCACCTTCGCGGTGATGCACGTATTCGGTTTCTCCATCAACGCACTCAGCCTATTCGGTCTCGTGCTCGCAATCGGCATCGTCGTCGACGACGCCATCGTCGTGGTCGAGAACGTCGAACGCAACATCGAGGGTGGCCTCTCGCCGCGCGACGCGACCTACCAGGCGATGCGCGAGGTCTCCGGCCCGATCATCGCGATCGCGATGGTGCTGATCGCGGTGTTCGTGCCGCTGGCCTTCATCTCCGGCCTGACCGGTCAGTTCTACAAGCAGTTCGCGCTGACCATCGCGATCTCGACCGTGATCTCCGCCGTCAACTCGCTGACGCTCTCGCCGGCCCTGTCGGCGCTGCTGCTTAGGGGTCACAACGAGCCGAAGGACCGGCTGACGATCATCATGGAAAAGAGCCTCGGCTGGTTCTTCCGCGGCTTCAACAAGGCCTTCACGCGCTCCTCGGAGAATTACAGCGGCACCGTCACCAAGGTGATCTCGGGCAAGGCCGCGGTGATGGGCCTCTATATCGTACTGGTCGGCGTCACCGCCTTCCTGTTCCAGCTGGTGCCGAGCGGCTTCGTGCCGGGCCAGGACAAGCAATATCTGGTCGGCTTCGCTCGCCTGCCCGACGGTGCGGCGCTCGATCGCACCGAAGACGTGATCCGCAAGATGAGCGACGTCGCGCTGACCCAGCCCGGCGTCGAAAGCTCTGTCGCGTTCCCCGGCCTGTCCATCTCCGGCTTCACCAACTCGTCCAATGCCGGCATCGTGTTCTCGACGCTGAAACCGTTCGACGAGCGCAAGGGTCCGGCCCTGAGCGGGAATGCGATCGCGGCCGACCTCAACAAGAAATATTCCGGGATCCAGGAAGCCTTCATCGCCATGTTCCCGCCGCCGCCGGTCAACGGCCTCGGCACCATCGGCGGCTTCAAGCTCCAGATCGAGGACCGCGCCGGTCTCGGCTATGAAGCGCTGAACGAGGCGACCAAGGCGTTCATGGCGGCGATGCAGAAGGCGCCGGAGATCGCCGGCGTGTTCTCGAGCTTCCAGGTCAACGTGCCTCAGCTTTTCGCCGACATCGACCGCACCAAGGCGCTCCAGCTCGGCGTCCCCGTGACGGAGGTGTTCAACACCCTGCAGATCTACCTCGGTTCCTACTACGTCAACGACTTCAACAAGTTCGGTCGCACCTACTCCGTCTACGTCCAGGCCGACGCGCCGTTCCGCGCCCGCGCCGACGACATCAGGCAGTTGAAGGTGCGCTCGTCCTCCGGCGACATGGTGCCGCTGTCGGCGCTGCTGACGATCCGCCAGAGCGCCGGACCTGAGCGTGCGATCCGCTACAACGGCTTTTTGTCATCCGACATCAACGCGGCCGCTGCGCCCGGCTTTTCATCGGGCCAGGCGCAGGAGGTCGCGACGCGGATCGCGGCGGAGACATTGCCGCCCGGCTTTGCCTTCGAATGGACCGACCTGACCTATCAGGAGTTCATCGCCGGCAATTCCGGCCTCTGGGTGTTTCCGCTGGCGATCCTGCTGGTGTTCCTGGTGCTGGCCGCGCTCTACGAGAGCCTGACCCTGCCGCTCTCGATCATCATGATCGTGCCGATGGGGCTCCTGGCGGCGATGTTCGGGGTCTGGATCTCGAAGGGCGACAACAACGTCTTCACTCAGATCGGCTTGATCGTGCTGGTCGGCCTCTCCGCCAAGAACGCGATCCTGATCGTCGAATTCGCGCGCGAGCTCGAATTCGCGGGACGCACGCCAATCCGGGCTGCGATCGAGGCGAGCCGCCTACGGCTGCGTCCGATCCTGATGACGTCGATGGCGTTCATCATGGGCGTCTTGCCGCTCGTGCTCTCGACCGGCGCGGGCTCGGAGATGCGGCGCGCCATGGGCGTTGCGGTGTTCTCCGGCATGATCGGCGTCACCGTGTTCGGCCTGTTCCTGACGCCGGTGTTCTATGTGCTGCTCCGGACCGTCACCGGCAACAAGCCACTGGTGCATCACAGCAGCGACACCAGCGCGGCGCCCGTGCAAAGCGTCGGGCACTAGATCAGGGAAATCCCTGAGAGCAGCAACAGAACGAGCACGGTCTTGCGAAAGACCGTCTCGTTGACCCGGTGAAAGGCGATCACGCCGAGCGCTGAGCCTGCGAACAGCGCAGGCAGGCTGATCGCGAGGTCGACGAACACCTTGGACGACAGGTCCTGGTGCCCGACCAGCAGCGCGATCGCAAAGACCTGCATCGCGGCGATGAACGGCTGCACCAGGCCGCGCTGCTCGCTCTTGGGCATGCCGCGCATGTCGCACCAGATCGTGGGGATCGCGCCTGGCATCGCGGTCAGGCCGCCGACCAGCCCTCCCCCGAACCCGATCAGCGCGACCCAGGGCCGGCCGACTGCCTCTCCGGCCGTCACAAGCGTCGGCCGCAGCAGCATGTAGGCGGCGTAGAGCGCGACGACGATACCGAAGCCGCGGCGGAGCAGATGCGTGTCCGTGGATTGCAACAGCGACACCGCGATGGGAACGCCGATCAATCCACCGACGATCAGCAGCAGACTGCCCTCCCACCGGATGCTGCGCCGAAGCGCCCACAGATTGGTGGCCTGCACGCCAATGCTGCACGCCATCATCAGCGGCACGGCCTCCAGCGGCTGAAACACGCGAAGCAGAATCGCGCCGGCCACGGCCGAGAACGCGAAGCCCGAGAGCCCCGAGACGAAGGCGCCGGCGAACACGGCGACGCTCACGAGAAGGCTGGTCGTGATATCAGGCACGGTGCGTTCTCCGGGTCAGTCGTAAGGCGTCTGCGTCGCCGGGATATCGGCAGTCCCGGTGCAGAGCTCCGCATCGCGCGAATTCAGCAGAGGCCGAGAGACCGGCTGCGCGTGCGAACGCTCCAGCATTGCCAGCCCGACCAATTGAAGCGTGACGAGCGCTGCCGTCAGCGCGGCGGCGACAATATTGACGTTACGCGCGTTCGAACGTGGTGCGGCCGGCCGCGCACTCGCGCGGATCAACTCTGTTGGCATTTTCAAAAGTATCCTCTTCATTGCAGACGGGAATAATTTCATTCAAAACGCGACGTTTCATGCGACTGCTCCAGCAAATGGCTGCAACGCCGCAACGCGCGCTTCGCGTCGATCTCGCGCTGCGCGCGGAATGCCGCGCCGATGCGCGCGACGATGTCGCGGAACTTGCTGGCCGGAGCTGGTGACGCCTTTCGCATGACAATCTCCTCTCAACTGTGCGAGAGATTGATGAGGTACACTTCCGCTTGCTGTGAGTTGCTTCACACGAAGATCGAACGCGTCGAACAAGACAACGTGTGAGTTCTCGTAGAAGAGAGCGCGGAGAATCGCGTCATTCGATCGAACGACCCGCGATAACTTTCTAATGATGCTGCGGTGTGAACCTATCGCGAGCCGGAGCGACTCGCCTGCGCCTTCGGAAAGCGCGTCAGTGCAGAACCGGATTGGAGAATCCAGCCGCGAGCTTGACGAGATCGGCCTGACGCGAGACGCCGGTCTTCGCGAACACCCGATGCAGATGCGTCTTCACCGTCGTCTCCGCGATGCCGAGTGCCACGGCCGTCTCCGGCACACCGCCGACCTCGACGATCGATTGCATGACCCTCAGCTCAGCAGGGGTCAACTCGAACGCGCGGTCGATGAGGCCGGCACATGAGCGGCCGTCGAGTTCCGCCTTCCAGATGAACAAGGCGCCGACCGCCGACGTGCGCTCCGCCGCGCCTTCACGCAACAACGACGGCAGCGCGATGACGTGCGCGACGTAGTAGGAGCCGTCATGTGACATCAGCGGAATCTTTCGCCCGGCAGCCGCCGCGACGGCAACCTCGCCTGCGTCACGGAAGATATCGCGCAGCGCGGAATTTGCCGCGGAAGATCGTGCCGCCAGCCGGCCCGCGACAGACCGCAGGACATCATCGGCGGCGAGCAACGTGTCCGCGGCAGGATTGCTGTGGACGATGTTGCAGGCCGTATCGAGCAGGATGACGCCGGCATTATCCACGACATCGGCGAGCGCGATCGCGCGCTGCTGCTTCCGCTCGATCGCCCGGTTGATCAGCAGCGCCCGGCTCGCATGCGGAACCAGGAATTGCATCCGCGCCCGCTGCTCCGCGTCGAGCATCCCCTTGCCGGGGATCACGGTGATCAGCATCGGACACGGCGACTTCGACTGTTCCAGAACCACGCTGGCGACATCGACGCAGCCCTGGGGTCGCAGCCATTCCTGATAGAACCGGCCGCGACGATATTCGTCGAAATTCACGAGATCGGGGATGTTACGAACCTCGCCGTAGCGAGGCAGCCGTGCCAGCGGATCGTACTGGGCATAGGTCTCGGCATAGAGCTGGATGTAGTGCGGAACGACACCGCAGTAGTAATGCGTCGCACCGGACTTGCTAACGGGATCCTTCGAAATCAGCCCGCAAGCCCGGCTACCGATGAACGCATTGAGCTTGACGACAACATCGCTCCACAACTCTGGGTAGAGACCCGCGTCATATATGTTCTCGATCAACTCGGACTGTTTGGGAGGTCGGGACATCAGAACAGCCAATGGTGACTTGGAGATAGCGAAATGTTCGTCATGCCCGGCGGCACAATTGAGTCTATCGTGGGAGCAAAAGGTTCAACCCCGACCGCGATTGACCGATCAGTTGACGAGCGGATTGGAGAATCCGGCTGCGAGCTTGACGAGATCGGCCTGACGCGAAACGCCGGTCTTGGCGAACACCCGATGCAGATGCGTCTTCGCCGTGGTCTCTGCGATACCGAGTACTGCCGCCGTTTCCGGGACGCCACCGACCTCGACGATCGACAGGAACACGCGCAGCTCGGCCGGCGTAAGGTCGAAGGTCCGTGCGATCAACTCGCCATAGGACTGCCCGCCAAGCGACACCTTGCGCAAGAGCAGCGCACCGGCGGCATCGACCTCCCGCTCGCTTCCGTTTCGCAGCACGGATGACAGCGGCAGAACATGCGCGACATAGCGCTCGCCGCTCGGCGAAAGCAGCGGGATCGCATGGCCCCGTGTAGCAAGCAGGGCAATTTCGCTCCGGGTCGCAAGCGCCTCGCGCAGCGTCTGATTGGCCTCCGCGCTGCTGGTTACGAGCTGCCCGGCAACCGACCGAACCACGTCGGCGGCGGCAAACAGGGCGTGGCCGGCCGAATTCGCATGCACCACCCGACAAAAGGCATCGAGCAGGAAGATGCCGGACGCCAGATTGTCCAGAACATCCACCAGCGCCGTCGCCAGTGTCAGTTGCGAGGTGATGGCGCGGTTGATCAGCAGCGCGCGGCTGGCGTGCGGCACAATCAGCGAGAGCCGATGCTTCATCGCCGGGTCCACCATGCGCCGGTCCGACAGCACCGTCATCATCACGGCGCTGCTCGCATGCGATGTCTCGAGCACGACATTGGCCGCGTCGCTGCAACCCTGTGGCTGCATCCACTCCTGGTAAAAGCGCCCTTTCCGGTATTCATCGAAATTGACGAGATCGGGAATGCTGACGATCTCGCCATGCGGCGGCAGCACCGTCAGCGGGTCGAACTTCGAATAAGTCTCTGAATAGAGTTGGATGTAGCGCGGGTCGGCCCCGCAATAATAATGGGTGACGCCGAATTTGCTGATCGAATCCTTGGAAAACAGCCCGCAGGCCTGCCCGCCGACGAAATCGCGGATGCCGGCGACGGCGTTGTTCCACAGCGAGGGATCGAGCCCCGCGTCATAGATGGACTCGACCAGTTCGGGCAGCTTCCGTAGTCCGCGCATGGCTTGAAATGACCTGAGTGATCAATATCACCAAGCATACTACGACCACAGCATGCGGCGTCCTCCGATCGGAGGAGGCGCCGGCCGGGCGGATGGGGCCCGGCCGGCGGGCATCGCGTTCAAGCCGCCAGGGCTGATGCCGGCTCAGAACGCGACGCGAACGCCACCCTTCGCCGTGCCGGTGCGGCTCTGGTCGGACATCATCATGCCCTCGACCGCACCGAACACGGACACGTTTTGGGTGGTGCGGTAGTCGAAGCCAAAGCCGGCCACCGCAGCATTGTTGAGCACCTGGCGCCGCGACCGGTTGTCGGCGTTGCCGCCCTGGAAGGTGAAGCCGGAACGGTCATGCCTGGTCCCAGCCAACCTTGACCAGACCGCGGCGCGATAGACCTCTCGTCCGCCGGCATCTCTGACGCGGATCCAGGCGTCGCGATCACGCAGATCGTCACGCCAGACAAACAGATGTCTCGCCATCTCGTCGGCCACGACGAACGTCGCCTTGGCCTGCTCGAAGACCATGCCGCCCGGATCGATCTTCACGACATTGTCGACCAGGAGATCAAAGAAGAAGCGGCGCATTCACAACTCCAACTGCCGGCGCCGTCCGAAACACAGCGTCATCGTTCTACTCCGCGCACCAGAAGACGTAGTCGGCCGAATACGCGCACTGCGACAGGCACCCGCCTGGTCGCACGAACCGCGCACCGCGCGGTCACAGCGCTTCGCCGCTTCTGACGCCGCTGGGCGTCGCGCCATAGGCTCGCCGGAAACAACGATTGAAATAAGAGAGATCGCCGAAGCCGACGTCGTAGGCGATCGAGCTCACCGGCCGCCCGGCGAAGTCAGGCTCGCGCAGCATGCGATGCGCGCGTTTGAGGCGCTGCTCGGTCAGGAAGGACGAGAACGTCTTGCCGTCGGCTTCGAACAGCCGCTGAAGATAACGTGTGGTCACGCCGAATTCCTGCGCCACGGTCGCGACCGAGAGGTCCTGATGCCAGCAATTGTTGACGATGAAGGACTTCACCTTGCGCAGCCGCGCGGCCCTGACGCCTCGGCGCCCGGCCAGCTCGTGAACCTCATCCGTCGCGCCGAGAACACGCGCCATCAGATCATGGAGATGTGCAACAGCAAGCTGGCGCAATGTGGGCACCGCGAGGGCGCGCTCGCGCACCAGAGACGTCGCGTAGTCGACCAGCAGGCGCAGTCCAGTGGCGCGCTCCGGAATGATTCGCATCACCGTGTCGTCGATGTCCACGATCATGGGCGCCAGCACCCGCCGCGGCACGCGCAGCGACAGACAATTTCCAAGCGAGAGGCGTTCGTAGATCGTCGCGTCCTCCGCGCTCGTCAGAACCGCGTCACCGGGATGAAGCCTCAGATCTCGTCCTCGCGCAGATACTTCGACGATGCCGGATCGGTTGATCATCAGGCCGAGGCTGTCGTTGCCGTCGACGACCAGCTGCTTGGTACGGATAACCCGCGCCCCGACCAGCCCGCCGATCACCAGCTGGACGTCCGGCAGGCCATGGGATGTGAGGCTCGCGGCGAACGGCATTTCGTCCGTCAGCTCGACCTCCGCCTTGAGCACGCCGCGGCAGTAGAATTCGCGCAGCAGCGGCACACGCTCGTCTTCGGGAATGTGGTCCGTCGAAACATTGAGAATGGAACATTCGTCCTTGCCGCTCACTGCAATTTCTCCAACCGACAGGCAAGCTCGCTCACGCGCTGCCGTCTCCCGCGTCCGGTGCCGGCGCGCATTGTTCCGTGGCGCACGCTGCCCTTCTCATTCAAGTGGCGCCATATACGAAAGTATCAAATGACGCGCGTCGTACGTTCGG
The DNA here is from genome assembly GCF_029953005.1 of Bradyrhizobium sp. Mp27. Taxonomy (NCBI): domain Bacteria; kingdom Pseudomonadati; phylum Pseudomonadota; class Alphaproteobacteria; order Hyphomicrobiales; family Nitrobacteraceae; genus Bradyrhizobium; species Bradyrhizobium sp. Mp27. The sequence continues at coordinate 138,348 of NZ_JASAUS010000009.1, forward strand.
AGGACCTGACGATCCCGCTCATCACAATGGATTGAGATTGCATCGCCGCGCGGCTCGCGCCGTCAAATGAATCACATGGTGTCGTCGTCGCGGCTCGTTCGCTGTACAAACGGCGCGGTGATGCCGGCCGCGATCTTCACGAGGTCGGCCTGCCTGCCGGCACCGGTCTTCTCGAACAGGCGGCCGAGATGCGTCTTCACCGTCGTCTCGGCAATGCCGAGCTTTGCCGCGATATCGGGAACGCCGCCGACCTCGACGATGGCCATCAGCACGCGCATTCGGACCGCGTCAGCCTGAAGGCTGCAGCAATGGCGTCGGGCACGAGCGATGGCACCATCGCCGCCTTCTGTACGAGAAGCACCGTGGTTGCGACGTCTCGCGGCAGGCTGCGCTCCCGCTTCAATGGAAGGACATTGACGAGATAGTGCTGACCGTCCGCCGACGTCGCGAGCCCGACGCGGCGGCGACCGGCCGGGTGAGTTTCACCATCTGCGGCGACTTCGAACAGGCTGCGGAATAATTTGTCGGCCTGGGTGTGGCGGACCACGATCCGGTCGCCGACCATCGCGAGCAGGTTTGCATCGACGAACAGCTGCCGGCACGCCGCGTTGGCGTGGACGACCCGGCCATCGGCATCGAGCAGGCAGATCGCCGTGCTCAGGCCGTCGAGCACATCGGCAAGGTCGTCCACGGTGTGCGAGCGCGCCCTGATCTGCCGGCCCATGATCCTGGAACGCTGGATGTGGGGTGCGAGCAGCCGCATGCGTTCGCGCATCGACTCGTCGACGGTTCCGCGGGATCGGTGGCGCAACACCTGCAAGACCGTGGTACGCGCGTCCGATCTCTCGAGCGCGACGGTCGCGAGGTCGATCGCGCCCTGCGGCTCGACCCACTCGCGATAGAAGCTCGTCGCCACGAAGTCCGCGTGCGGCATGATATCGGTCACGCCGATGGCGTGCCCGGCCGCAAAAGCGAGATGACGATCGAGCAGAGGATCCTGCTCGACATATCTGTCGCGGTAGAGCTGGCGGAAGCGGGATTCGGTGCCAAAATGCTGGTGAATCTCGATCGAGAGCCTTGCCGCATCGCGGGACAGGATGGTCGCGGCACACCCGCCGACGAAATGGGAAACCTGTTCCAGCGCGCCGCTGCGCAGCGCAGGATCGACCGCCGCATCGTAGATCTCGCCGACGAGAGACGAGAACCGGTTTGCCTGGAGGATCGTCATCGGACCCCGTGGGTCGGTCAAAATCCCCCGGGTATGGTCACTTGAAACTCCCCCACCTGATGATCGCCGTCAGCGCCGCTGAACAGCAGTAGCCGGTCAGGCAGGACGTTTATGT